>JBILDB010000176.1:0-5351 GCA_044352805.1 Cyanobium sp. | reverse complement strand
TTTTGCCAATGGGGGGTGAGCCATTGGAGCACCGGCTCCAGGCCGCCGTCTGAGCCCCCCCAGGCGATGAACAGGCCACCGATCAGGGCCTCGCAGCATTCGGCCAGCACGGTGGTCCGACCGGCCCGATCAGCGGCAGCCATGGCCCCTAGGTGCAGCAGGGGTTCGAGGCCGCATGCCAGGGCCAGTTCCCCCAGCCAGCGATCGCTCACCAGTTGGGCCCGCAGGGCGGAGGACTGGCCGACGCTGAGTTGGGGGTGGTGGCGGCGCAGGTAGAGGCAAGCGGCGAGGCGCAGCACGGCGTCGCCGAGGAATTCGAGCTGTTCGTGATCAACGGGCCGGCCGGCGGAACGGTGGCTGAGGGCCTCTTCGATGGGGGCGAGGGCGCTATCGCTGCTGCCGGGGCCGGCCGGCGCCGCCGGGTCGAGGCCGAGCCGGCGCAACAGCTCCAGAAGCAGGCGGCGACGCTGGGGAGTCATGGAGGCGGGGCCGCCGGGGACAGGGGCCAAGGGGGTGAAAGCAGGACATAAGCCGGGTTCTGTTCTCGCTGGCGCACCAGCGGGGTGACCATCTGTCTGGGACCGCCGTTACCGACGGCCTCTAGCGGCGCACTTGAAGCGGGACGGGGAAGCTGGCCAACCGTTGTCCCTGGGCCTTGCTCCCAGCCGGGGTTTACCGAGCCGGCACCTCTCGATGCCGCTGGTGCGCTCTTACCGCACCCTTGCACCCTTGCCTGTGCACCTGGTGGGGCGAACCTCAGCAGGGCCATCGGCGGTGTGTTTCTGTGGCACTGTCCTCACGGTCGCCCGCACTGGGCGTTACCCAGCAGGCCTGGCCATTGGGGAGCCCGGACTTTCCTCAACCGAGTGACCGGCTTGCCCAAAGGCAATCAGGCCCCCGATCGCGATCACCTCGCCTGCTTTCGCCACCAGCTTAAAAGAACGGCTCAATGGGGACCCTGCCAGGAGCCCAGGGTGGAATAATGGTTTGATGTGGGGCTGTAGCTCAGCCGGATAGAGCGACGGTTTCCTAAACCGTAGGTCGTGGGTTCGAGTCCCGCCAGCCCCGTGATGGTGCCCGTGATGGTGATTGATGATGCCAGTACCAAAGACTGAAAGCACCATCGGATTTTGATCGTCTTGGTGTCAGGGACGATTGTTAACCTTATTTCTTGTACTAAATCGAGTATGGGTGATTACTCTGCCCCGCTTGCCATCCTGCCAGTTACTGGGCTCGGCGGATTGACGCCCTCGATCAACTGCTCCAGACGTGCCTGCTCCCGCAGGCTGTCCACCAGGTCGGCGGTGCCGCCCTCGCCTTGGCGGTCGATGGCGCTCAGTTCGTCGCGGCTGAGGCCCAGCACCTGGGCGGCCCGACCGCAGGCCTCGGCCTGTGTTTGCGGGGGCGGTGCTGCGGCAGCGGGTGTGAGGAGCCGGGATCATCCGGAGCCCGTGAGCCGATGATCCAGCCGAAAGGGAACCTGATCTAGCAACGCCACCGTGGTGATGGCGGGATGGAGGGGGTTGAGCATCAGGTTGCGGGCCTGGGGCACCACCACCGAGGGCAGCACCAGAGCCAGCTGACCGGCTTCGCGGAGCCAGCGGCCACCGAAGGTTGCGCTGGAGCGGCTGTGGGGAATGGCATCCCAGCCCGGAGGCAGATCGCTGGGATCGGGGCGCGCGATCAACCGGGGTTCATCAGGCACGGCATAGGAGCAGAGCACGAGCGGAGCGGCGAACACGCCGTTCAGGTGCACCATCAGCTCCAACACCGGAAAGATTGGCGGCATAGCGCGCCTTGCTCAGCCGCCATGCCTTGATCACACAGGTGCACCCTGCTCCATCGCCTGCAGCCGCCGCCGCACTTGGGCGGCCCCGATCGCCGTGCGGCAGTTCTGCAACGGCGACACCTGATGCAGCAGCGGATGGGGAGCCTTGAGCCAGGTTTCGGTGGTGGCGGGATCCTCGAACACGCTGAGTGCGAGGCCGATCGCCTCCAGCAGGCGATCCAGGCGCTCCGAAACCGCGGGTTCCAGGGGGCCTTCCTGGCGCACACGCCGCGCCAGCGTTGCCTCCGACATCGCCAGCAGCGATTCGAGCTCGGCAAGCCGCAGATGCAGATGTTCGCGCAGGGCGACCAACCAGCGGCTGCTCCATCCCTGCTCGATGGCCTCGAGGCGCGGCTGCTCGCTCAGCTCAGCCTGATCAACGGCGCACTGCCAGAAGGCCCCGGCACGATCGGCTGAATACAGGGGAACAGTGTAGGTAATCACCACACCAAGTCATGCCGGGAAAGCATGAATCATCATCTGAAGGCACCTTAGCCTCAGATGATGGCGGCCCGCTCACGGCCCAGGCCAGCGCCAGCTCTCCTTCCTTGGTTCTGGGATCCAGGCCCGTGCGGGCTGAGCTGGTGCGGTGCTTGCTACCACGGCGCCAGCGTGCTCATGCCTTCAGCAGGTTTTCGAGGCACTCTCCACCAGGGAGTCGGTAGTTCCCGAAGTCGCGACGATCGAGGGTTGCGATTCGCCGCAGCCCATGCTCCTGGGCCACCCAGAGCAGCGAAGCGTCAGCCAGATCCATCGGCAAATCGCCGTACTGCCGCATCCAGCCCGCCATCAACTCCAGGGCAGATCCACTCAGCTCCGCAACATTGAGGCCACCGAGCGACACCCAGGCGAGAAAGCGTGGTGCCACCTCGGCCGGGATCAGATGGCAGACCTCGGTGAGAACCGGCCAAGTGGATACGAAAGCACCGTTGTGCTTTTGAAAAAAGGCCGCACAGACGCCATGGTCCTGGTCACCGCGGTCGAACCAGGCGACCAATGGGCCGGTATCGAGGAGGGTGGCCCCCCGATAGCCGGGGCTGCTCATGGTTGAGGTCTGCTCAGCCGCTGCTGGCTCTGTTGCCTGCTCAGCTTCTGACGCAGCAGCGCTGAATGATCCCGCCCACGGCTGGTGGTGCCGCCTTCCTGGGCCGCACTGGAAAAGCTGCCGATCAGTCCAAGGCCCTCCGCCAGGGCCGCCGGGCTGGTGGAGTGCTGCTGCAACAAATCAAGGCCAGCCTTGACCACTTCGGTCTGGCTGAGGCCAAGGGTCTGGCAGAGGTTGTCGAGCCTGGCCTCGCTGCCGTCATCGAGGCGCACGGAGATGGTACGCATCGCTCCCTCGGGTTTGTAATACGCTCATAGTACAGGCTGCTCCTTGCTCGCAACCTACCACGAGAAATTTCACCCTGGCGAACTGGGCGGTCAGGTAGCTACCAAAGCAGATTCCGATCACTGCCAGCTGCGTGGCGAACAACAGGGTTGTGTTCAATATCGGTGGCATCAAATATCGCCTGATTGTCAAGGTGGAATACCACCTCAAAACCATCTACGTCCGCCCGCCCGATCCGCCCGCTGCGCTCGGAAGCCGATTACGAATCGGCTTTAGCAGAGATTGATCACTGCCTGGAAGCTCAGGCCGGCAGCGCAGAGCAAGAACGCCTTGACGTGCTCACCATTCTGGTGGATGACTACGAAGCCAGTCATCCTGCCATTGGACCACCGGATCTAATAGCAGCTATACAGTTCGCCCTTGAACAGCGGGGCCTCACCCGACTGGACCTGGAAGGGCTGATCGGCAGCAGTGGCAGGGTTTCCGAAGTGCTGAACAGACAGCGCCGGCTCACCCTGCCCATGATCCGCTGGCGGCATGCACCAGCAATAACCGTGCTGCTCCTGCTTCACGCTGGGGAAGAGTTCGACGAACTCGGCCAAGGAGACGCAGTTCCCAAGGTTCGAGGGGGGAGGCGATCGCGGAATGCGGATATCGCAAAACATCCAGGCACCGCACAGTCGTAGTGGGTCCTGCTTCATGGACGCACAGCCTGCCCAACCATGATCGGCTTGTGATCGCATGGGCAGACCGGCCACAGGAGACCCCACTTGCGTAGGCAGCCCACACCAAGGTTAGGCGCTGCCAACGGCCAGCCTTGAGCTGCCGGCCGTGATTACTGGTTCTTCAAGCAGCTGGTCCCGCCGAGCGCGGCTGGATCTAGGTCCAGGCCTTGGCCGAAAAGCCACAAGATGGTGCAAGGCGCTGAGGGGACACAAGCACAGCACGGTGCTCAACGATTCAGTTTGATTGCATTGGCTTGTCGAAAGAAGGAAACAATTGGGGATAAGCTAAGCGTATAATATAGCAAATCTGGTGCAAAAGCACAAAAAAACCCCCTAGTGGGGGTTTTCGAAATTGAGAATTTTTCCTAGTGATCAGGAATGATCAGGAAAGTTGCTTGATGCGGTTGCGAAGGCGGCGGGAGAAGCCAAAGGCTGCGCCAGCTCCAAGGATGGGAAGCGGGCCAGGAACAGTGGAGAGTGGTTCGCCAATTTTTTGGGTAAGAGTATCGGTAATAGTATCAATCTTGCCGCCGGTACGGGAAAGGTTACTTGTAAATGTGAGTGCTGATACTGTTCCAGCAGGAAAAGTGACAATATTGCCAGGAGCCGATTCATTTGCTGTTGAATTGGTAGGCAAGGGGGTGGTTAAATCCTTGACAAAAGCTAGAGGAGAAAGAGTAGCGGAACCTGCAGCGTTGGTGTTGTATTTAAAAAATTCTTGTCCAACTGGTGGATTGAACAGTGAAACAGTATAAAAGTAGGAGAAGTTAGAACCTGTGAAGTTTAAACCAGAACCAGAAAAGGTGTGATCAGCACCACTTTTGGTGAAGTTGAATCCACCTTGGCTAAGACCTGTAAAGCTGAAACCAGAATAAACCTTGTCCCCAATAAAACAGCCATCTGGGGAGAGGCCGGTAAGAGTGGCGATGTTCCAGCCTAAGCCCATTCCACCAGCTCCCGCTGAACAGCTTACTGGAGCAGCTTGGGCGGGAGAGATTGAAACTAAAGAAAGTGTGCTCGCAGCCAGGATGAAAGCCGAAACGGGATGCCTTTTCATGGTTGATTAGAAACTTTAGGGGAGATGCGTGTAACTCCTCAAAAATTTTCGCATTCCTTGGGTTTGTTGTCAAGTTTCAAGTCGCATGGGCGCCTTGAAAAGCACTCAACTCTCAGCCAGCAATTCCGGGTTTGGCTTGAGACTCATGCGAGACTCATTGGCTTGACTATTGTTCTGGCGTCTGAAGCCGCTGGAATTTAAATTCTTGTGGGACTTTTCAGTTTGCGCTAGTGTCTTGGTTCGCACGCATTTCGCAGGCTCCCTTGGTGGATTTTTGGTGGTCTTGTTGAAGAGCACCGGGAGCGCATTTATCCATGCCTGCTTGCCGGTTTTGGGCGATCGAAGGGAGCTGGGGTCTGCTGGGCAGAGCCGAGGTTGCCGCAGCGGCGTTTTTTGGCGCCCTCCTCAAGG
>JBILDB010000174.1:0-5362 GCA_044352805.1 Cyanobium sp. | reverse complement strand
TCGGGGTAAATGGTGCCTCGGGGCTGCTGCAGGCGGCCCTGCTGGGGCTATGTCCGCCCGGCTCGCGGGTGCTGTTGCCCCGCAATCTGCACCGCTCCCTGCTCCATGCCTGCGTGCTCGGTGACCTGGAGCCGCTGCTTTACGGGCTGCCCCTGGATCCCATCAGCGGCCATTGGCTGCCGCCCCCGCCCGAGCACCTCAGCCAGGTGCTGAGAGCCGCCCTTAGCCAGGGTCCCGTCGCCGCCCTGGTGTTGGTCGATCCCACTTACCAGGGGCGGGGGGCTGATTTGGCGGCCCTGGTGGCCCTCGCCCATGGCAACGCTGGCGGTACGAGGGGGCTACCGGTGCTGGTGGACCAGGCCCATGGCGATGGTTCCGCCCTGGCCGCCGGGGCCGATCTGGTGGTGCTGTCGTTGCAGAAGGCCGCCAGCGGCCTTGCCCAGAGCGCCGTTCTGCTGGCCCAGGGTCCCCGCATTGATCACCAGGCCCTGGAACGCTCCCTGCTCTGGCTGCAGACCTCAAGCCCCAGCGCCCTACTGCTGGCCTCCTGCGCCACCGCCCTCGACGATGGCCTTTCGGCTGCGGGGCAGCGCCGCCGCCGCCGGGCCAAACGGCGCGCCTTGGAGCTGCGCCAACGGCTGGAAGCGCTGGATTTGCCCTTCGTCCGCAACGACGATCCCCTGCGGCTGGTGCTGGCCACCGCCCCCATGGGCATCAATGGCCTGGAGGCCGACGCCTGGCTGCTGGAACGGGGCGTAATCGCCGAGCTACCCGAGCCGGGCAGCCTCACCTTCTGCCTCGGCCTGCGGCCCCCACCGGGCCTCGAACGGCGTCTGGGCCGCCAGCTCCTGGCCCTGCGTGCCGCCCTGGGCGGTGCGCCCTTTCCCCCCTTCGCGGCGCCGCCGTTACCCCTGGTCGCCAGCCTCGCTCTGCCCCTGGGGGTCGCCTGGCGGTCGCTGGCCGTGGAGCGTCCCTTGCAGGAGGCCACGGGGGCGATTGCGGCCCGTCCGCTGGTTCCCTACCCCCCTGGTATCCCCCTGCTAATTCCCGGCGAGCGGCTGGATGGGGAGCGCACCAGCTGGTTGCTGGACCAACGGCAACAGTGGCCTGGCCAGATCGCTGATACCTTGTGGGTGGTTGCCCCGGTTTAATCCCCCTGCCCGACGAATATCACTGGGATTTCGTCACCCCGGGTCTCCCCGATGGTGTCTTTGAAGATGCTCCGGGCTTCAGCCCAACCCCCATGGAGCTACGGGTGATGTTGCTGGCCCACCTCAGGCCTCGGGCCGATTCCCTCGTCTGGGATATTGGTGGAGGTACGGGGGCCCTGGCCCTAGAAATCGCCCGGCTGCTCAGCACCGGTGCCGTTCACACCCTCGAACGGGATCCTGAAGCGATCGAGCTGCTCGAACGCAATCGCCTGCGCTTTGGCATCACCAACCTCCATATCCATGCTGGCCAAGCCCCGGCCGACCTCAACCAGTTACCACCGCACCCTGATCGGGTTTTGCTCGAAGTCGGCCGCCCCTTGGGGGATGTGTTGTTGGCGGTCTGGCAGCAACTGCGCCCCAGCGGTCGCCTGGTGATTAGCACCGTCAGCCTGGAGGGCCTGGTTGATGCCACCGATACCCTGAGTCAGCTGGGAGCCCTTGATGTACAGGTGGTGCAAGCCACCGTGCATCGCATGCAACGGCGCGGCAGCCAGGCCAAGTTGGCCGCCGCCGAGCCCCTTTTTCTGATTGCCGCCGAGCGTTAGTCCATCCCGAGCCCGTCTTGCCGCCGCTTCCCCAGCCCCGCACCCGTACCTCCCTGGCCCGCTTGGCTAGTGGCTGGGCGGCTGGAGGTATCGGCGTCCTGGTGGTGGTGCTGGGGGGCTGGTTTTTCACCCTGGCCGTGGGGGTGATCGTGCACCTGGGACTGTTGGAGTTTTTCCGCATGGCCCAGTTCAAGGGCATCCGGCCGGCGGCCCGCACCACCCTGGTGGCCGTGCAATTGCTGTTGTTCAGCACCGAGGCCGCCGCCGGTGGCTGGCTGGCCCACAGCGCCACCTCCACGACGGGGGCGAGCGTGGGGGATGTGGCAACGGCGGTACTGCCCGCTTCCGGCGCCGTTATCTGCGGTTGGCTGATGTTGCAGCCCCGTACGGGCACCATCGCCGACATCGCTGCCTCCATCTTTGGCCTCTTTTACCTGGGTTTTCTGCCCAGCCACTGGATCAAACTGCGCGACCTCAGCGATCCGGCCCTGGCCCCCAATCTGACCGGCACGATGCCGGGTCTGAACCTGCCCTGGACCTCAGGCCTGGCGCTGACCCTGTTGGCCTGTTTCCTGATTGTGGCCACCGACATCGGCTCCTATGTGATCGGTAGGCGTTGGGGAAGCCGGCCCCTCTCCCCCATTTCCCCCGGCAAAACCGTGGAGGGTGCCCTGGGGGGCGTGGGCTGTGCGGCCCTGGTGGGGGCCTTTGGCGGCCTGCTCCTGGGCTGGAGGCTGGGCTGGCTATCAGGGGGGGGGCTGGGGATTGTGGTGGCTCTGTTCGCCCTGGTGGGGGATCTCACCGAATCGATGATGAAACGGGATGCGGGCCTCAAGGATTCCGGTGACGCCATCCCAGGCCACGGCGGCATCCTGGACCGCATCGATAGCTATCTATTCGTGCCGGCGGTGGTCTATTCCCTCGTCACCCTCGCCCTGCCCCTGCTGCAGCGGCCCTGACGGTTGATTCCAGCCCCAAGTCTCAAGCCCCAAGTACTTCAGCCCCTAAGGGCGGTCAGGGCCGCACTAGGGCCTCGCCCTCCAACAGCAACATGCCGGCCTCCAACTCGGCCCGCTCAATGTGAATCGCCGGATCCATCGGCAACCGGTAGATCGGACCCTGCGCCTGGGTCTGAAGCACGACGGTGCCCCCGGAGGCAGCCAGGGTCGCTGCCACCTCAATGGGCCGGTCCTGGCCGGCGCTGGCGGCGCTCAAGATCAGGCGCCTGTCCAGGATGCGAACCCGCATTAAGGGGGAAACCCCCAGCAGGGCCTCCGCCAGGTTGTCGCCCAGTTGGCGCCATTGGGCCGAGCCGAGGGAGCGGTTCAGGTCCTCGCTGTTGAGATAAAGCTGACCCCGTACCCGAAAGGGCTCCCGCAGCAAGCTGCCCTGGCCCCGCAGGGCCGCCCCCGGCCGCAGACGAATGGCCTCGCCCCGCAGTTCGACCGATTCAAAGCGCAGATCCTGAAAAACCACTCGCCGGGACCGCAATCGGGCCGCCTCCAGCTGGCCTTGGAGCAACCGGGCGGCTGATCCCTCCAGCTGGATCTCCAGGTTGTCGATCTGTTGACATTGCTGCCGCAACCAGAGTTCCAGGGCCCGAGCCAGCAGGGCCAAAAGCGGCCCACCACCAGAACGCTCCCCCTCAACACTGGGCGCTGCCCAATCGGGCGGGAGGGAAGAACCCGAACTCATTGGTGGCAAGGATCTGGCGCTAAGGGCATTCTCTAATCCATCCGCGCCCGGCGGCCCGCCAGAAAGGCTTCCGCCGCTGTGACCAGGGCCAACAGCACCAGACCCGCCAGGCCGACCAAGCGGTCGGATTCCTGGGTGGCACCCCGGTTCTGGGCCAGCCAAGCCCCCAGGGCAAACCAAGAAGTGCTGAGCGCACTGGTGATCCAATAGGGCCGCCAGCGTCGTTGATAGAGATAGCCCGCCCCCAGGCCCGGCAGCACGTTCAACAGGGCCGCCAGCCAAGGGGCTGCCCAGGCCAGGGCGAAACGGCGATCTGCAGCGGTGGGCTGGTTCCAGTTAGCTGAAACCCTGGGTTCAGGCGCCAGGGGGGAGGGGGTAGCCACAGCGAAATGCCAAGCAAGGGTTGACTCACTCTGGCGTTGCCGCCACCACATGGGCGTCCATTAGGGCCCGATGCAGCCGTTCCAGCCTCCTGTTATTCACCCCCAGATCGGAATCGCCCACCCTGGAGGCCGAGCGCACCTCCAGCTCGTGGCTGGCGGGGAGGGTGTGAATTTCCAGGTCATCGACAAAACCAAACAGGCGGCTGCTGGCCGTGGCGTGCAGGTATCCCGCCCGGGTATCGACCACCTCCACCCCATCAAGGCCCAAAATCACGGGCACCAGTTGCTCAAGGGTCGTGCCCGCTTGGGTCAGGGGCCAGCGGGCGCTGGCGCAGTGGGCTGGCGAATCACAGGGCGCCAGGTGGTTCTGCTGCAGCCCGAGGTTGGCGGGCACCGGGCCGGCCAGATTCAGCAGGGAGGCCTGGGCCGGCGCCCCGGCCACCGTCTGGGACAGGAACAACAACCCTGCCACAACCAGCGACTTGAGCCGCTGCAGCAGCCCGTGGATCCGAACGCCAAAAGGGGGCAAGGCAAGGACCGCAAGGATCCTTCCATCCTGGGCGATCAGGGCCCACCGCTGTGATCAGTGCCCCTGTTCGCCCAGGTTGCCCTTGCGCCAGGCGGCGGCCACCGTGGCGGGCTGGTCGAGATGGGGCAAATGGCCACAGGCATCCAACTCCACAATGCGGTTACCCAACATTGCCTGGGCAGCGCGTTTCTGGGGCGCTCTCAGGATCCGATCGTCCTTGCCCCAGAGCACGGCCAAGGGCTGGGCCGGCAGGGGGTCGCCACAACCGGCAAAGCCGCCGGAGCGGGCAAAGCGGCGCAGGGCTTCGGACCAACCGGGGGTTGGCAGGTGCACAGAAGCGATCTCCAGCTCGGCGGGGCCGACGGCGCTGTCGGGATCGGCGAAGGCACTGCGGCACAACCCCTGGCGCACCCCCGGCCGCGCCAGGAATCGCACCCCCAAGGCATCCAGCAGGGGTGGCACCGGCATTGGGCGCCCCGTCAACCCTGCCGGGGCCAACAGCAGTAAGCGAGCAATCGCTTCCGGGTGACGCCGGGCCAATTCCACCGCTACCGAGCCACCCATGGAGGCCCCAATCACACCCACTCCTGGGCCGAGGCGCGGCAGCAGGGCCTCCAGGTGGTGCAGCACCGCCTCCGGGTCGTAATCCGAATCTGCGGGACGGGGGCAAAAGCCAAAACCATGCAGGTCTGGAATTACCAAGTGGTGATCGTTGGCCAGCAGGGGCGCCAGGCGCCGGAATTCCAGAAACGAGCTGTCAAAGCCATGCAGCAACAGCACGGTGGGTCCCTGGCCCAACACCGCCACCGGCGTCTGCAAGCCCGCTGCGCCCGAGGCCGCGACTGGGCCCTGCCACCACTGCACCGAGCTGGCCAGCGCCCGGGCCTGGGGGTCGATCAGGGAGCGGGCGGCCGCCTCCACCAGCGCCCGAGAGGCCGCCACCAAGGGATCGGTGGCGGCGGGATCGGCGCCTGGGGCAGGCAGCTTGGGCAAGCCGCT
>JBILDB010000175.1:0-5362 GCA_044352805.1 Cyanobium sp. | reverse complement strand
ATAAACGGCGCTGGCGTGGAGCTCAACCCAGCAGGGCGCGGGGTACTCCAATCGGGATCTCGGCCACACTGAAATCACGGTGAACAGAAACCTCATTGAGATAACCGATCGGATCCTCGGTGTTGAAGGCACGGCCGTCGAACAGATCGATGGCACCGCGCTGGTAAGACACCTCCTCGAAGCCCAGTTCGCGGGCGGCGGTACTGAAGACGCCCACGGCGCAGATCCGCTCGAGGATCTCTACGTAGTTGCGCGGGAAGGGAATCTCGGCCCAGCGGGCCAACTGGGTGATGATCCAGAGGTGTTCACTGCGGCTGGGACGGTTCACCCCGGGGCCGAAAAAGAGATGATGCGGCACGGTGGCATTGCCGTCGGCAGTGATTTCGCTGAACCAGATCACCTCCTTCTTCATACCCAGGTAGCGGCGATTGCTGAGCAGCTCGCTCAGCTCCGGCCAGTGCTGGGGCTGGGCGCAGTAGGCGCAGGCCTCCAGCAGGGCCTTGACCAGGGCGATGTGGGTGTTGGGGTAGGCCAGGGCCCAATCCTCCCGCACCCCCAGCACCTTGCCGGGGTGGCCCGGCCAGATCGCCAGGTCGCCGGCCACGGTGAAGCCATGCCCTTCGGCCACGGCCCGATCCAGCCAGGGAGCACCGATGCAGAAGCCGTCGATGCTGCCGTCCTTGAGGTCGGCGAGCATCTGGGCCGGCGGCAGGGTCTGCAGGTGCACATCGCGGTCGGGATCGATCCCATTGGCCGCCAGCCAGTAGCGCAACAGCAGGTTGTGCATCGAGGCCGGATGGACGATGCCCAGGGTGTGGGGTTCGCGGTTGTGGCTCTGGAGCCAGGCGCGGTAGTCGTCGACGTTGTGGACGCCGGCCTCGGCGAGCCGACTGGCCAGGGTGATGCCATTGCCGTTGCGGCTCAAGGTGAGGGCACTGACAACTGGCGTGGGCTGATCACCATGGCCGCCCGCCGTCATCCAGGCAGGCATACCCGAGGGCATCAGGGCCGCATCGAGGGTGCGGTCGAGCAGGCCATCGGTGACGCCGCGCCAGCTGGTTTCACGCACCAGGTGCACCTCGTCGAGGCCGTGCTTGGCGAACAGGCCCTTGGCCTCGGCCACCGCCAGCGGCGCGCAGGCCGCCAGGGGCACGAAACCAAGATCGATATTCACCTTCTCCAGGCCATGCCTGGCCAGCACTTTGTGGGGCTTGGCCTGCCACTGCTTCACCCGCTTCTGGCGGTTGAGAAAGTAGATGATCTCCGAACGCAGGCTGTAGTAGCTGGGGTGATGCACCACATTCATCCGCTGGCGGGGCCTGGGGATGTCCACCTCGAGAATGCCGCCGATCTTGGAGCCGGGGCCGTTGGTAAGCATCACGATCCGATCGGAGAGCAGCACCGCCTCATCGACGTCGTGGGTCACCATCACGGCGGTGAGCTGGTGCTCATTGCAGATCTGCATGAGCTTCTCCTGCAGATTGCCGCGGCTGAGGGCATCAAGGGCCCCGAAAGGCTCATCGAGTAGCAGCAGCTTGGGCTTGATCGCCAGGGCGCGGGCGATGGCCACCCGCTGGCGCATGCCGCCGGACAATTCGCGGGGCAGCTTGTGGCCGGCGTGGCCCAGACCGACCATCTCGATGTGCTCATCAATCAGGGAGCGGCGCTCGCCAGTAGGCAGGTTGGGCATCACCTCATCGATCGCCAGGGCGATGTTGTCCTGCACCGTGAGCCAGGGCAGCAGCGAGTAGTTCTGAAACACCACCATCTTGTCGGGGCCAGGGCGCTTGACGGTTTCGCCAGCCACCAGCACCGTGCCGCCCGTGGGTAGATCGAGGCCGGCCATCATGTTCAAAAGGGTGCTCTTGCCGCACCCGGAGTGGCCAATCAGGGAGATGAATTCGCCTTTGCGGATGTCGAGATCGATTCCCTTGATGGCCAGGTAATTACCGCCGCCACTGAGGGGAAAATTCTTCTCGAGATCCAGAACTTCTACAAGTGTTGTCATGGCTTTTACGTGGGTGAATCAGGGCATTGATCAGGGCATTGAATGAAAGGCATACCAGCTGAAGCCCAGCACCATGCCGCTCATCAACACAAAGCGCACAACCAGGAAGGTGATGGCGTTGGCGGGGCGGCTCAGGGACTGTTCGACCGCTTCGACACGGCGATTAAGGGGCTTCAGCAGGGATGGCAAGGTGAACTTCGGCATGGTGGGAACGGCAGCGATGTAGGGATGGGGCCTTGCCTGCTCTGGGTTGGCAAGAGATCAGGGTTGCCAGCAGCTCAGTGGTTGCTGGAGATGCGTTTCTGCAGCCAGGTCATCAGGCGGTCGAGAATCAAACCGATGGCACCGATCCAGATCACACCGAGCACGATTTCGGAGACGTAGCTGTTCTGATAGGCATCCCAGATGAAGAAGCCAATCCCAGGGGTGCCGGGCATGACGATCTCGGCGGCGATGATTGCCAACCAGGCCAGGCCAATCGAGATGCGCAGGCCGGTGAAGATGTAGGGAAGGGCGGAGGGGATCAGCACCTTGGTGAAGAAATTTTTGTTCGACATCTGCAGCACCTGGGCCACATTGCGGTAGTCCTGGGGGATCTGGCGCACGCCCTCGGCGGTGTTGATCAGGATCGGCCAGATCGAGGTGATGAAAATCACGAAGATCGCCGCCGGCTGGTTGTTCTGGAACAGCACCAGCGCGATCGGCACCCAGGCCAGCGGCGCCACCATGCGCAGAAACTGGAAGAGGGGATCAAAGGCGCGATCGAGGGCCTTGTTGAGGCCAATGGCGATGCCCACGGCAATGCCCACAATCGCGGCCAAGCTGTAGCCAAGCGCCACCCGGCTGAGGCTGCTCATCGCATGCAGGAACAGGCCCTTATCGAGGCCGCCGCGATCAAAGAAGGGGTAGAACAGCAGATCGCGGGTGCGTTCCTCGGTGAACAGGCTCAGGGGCCCGGCCAGTTTGGTGAGGCCGAGGCTGGCGCTGAGCTGCCAGAAGAGCAGGAAGCCGCCAATGCCAAACATGGGAGAGATGATCCCTTTGCGGTTGTTTTTCCACCAGAGGGCCACCCCCTGCGGCGGTGTGCGCTCGGCGCGGTTGCTGCTGGGGCTGATGCCGGTTGTCATGGGAAAGTCCTGGAGATTGAGGGTAAGAATGAAGACGTTCGTTGTGGCCCTTGGCGATCACTTCTTGATCTTCAAGGAATTCAAATAGGCCTGGGGATTTTCGGGGTCATAAACGACGCCATCGAAGAAGGTTTCCTTGCCGCGGCTGGAACCCTTGGGGATGTCCTTCTCAGGCACCCCCACTTCCTTGGCGGCCTGGCGCCAAAGATCTTCGCGGGTCCCCTTGTCGTTGATGGCCCGGGCCTGCTCGATGGTGTCGATGGTGCCGGGGAAGAACTTCCAGCGTATGGATTCGATCAGGAACCAGAGGGTGAGGCTCTTGTAGGGATAAGAGATCACACCGCGATCACTGTTCCAATACAGGGGACCCATGGCCGGATTGGTTTGCGGCGTACCGCTGGCGCCGATCTTGTACTGACCCTTGAGCGCTGCCTGCAGCACCGGCAGGGGCACGTTGAACCACTTGCGCGAGCTCAAGATCGCGGCGGCCTCATCCTTGTTTTCGGGCTTGTCCAGCCAGATTTGGGCTTCGATCAGGCCCTTGAGCAGGGCCACGGCGGCCTTGGGGTGCTTGTCCACCCATTCGCTGCGTACGGCGAGGTATTCCTCCGGGTGCGATTTCCAGATCTGGGCAGTGCTGGCGGCCAGGAAGCCGATGTCGTCCTTGGCGATGCGCGTCGGCCAAGGATCACCGGTGGAGAAGGCCTCCATCGTGCCGTTCTTCATACCCTGCAGGGTTTCCGGCGCCGGCACCTTGAGCAGTTCCACCGCCTGGTCGGGGTTCACGCCACCGGCAGCGAGCCAGTAGCGAATCCAGATCTCCTGGTTGGCCTTGGGAAAGGTGTAGGCGGCCTTGAATTTGCGGCCCTGTTTCTGGCTGAACTTATCGAAGAAGCCAGGGGATGAGGTCTTGAGGTCGACGCTGAGATTGCCATCCTTGACGGCATTCGAGGCGGCGATGCCATTGCCCTGGCTCATCAGCATGGCCAGGATCACCATCGGCACCTTATTGCCATTGGTGATGGCGCCTGCGCTGATCATCTGGGGCATCGGCAGCTGCCACTGGCCACCATCAATGCCACCGCCGGCGCCGCCCAGCACCAGGTTGTCGCGGGCGGCACCCCAGCTGGACTGCTTGCTGAGATTCACCTCCAGGCCATGCCTGGCGAAGAAGCCTTTCTCCACCCCGACCACCAGGGGTGCGGCCTCCAGGATCGGGATATAACCGAGGCTCACCGTCTTCACCTCCAGGTCGGCATTGTTGGCTGCGACTGGCACCTTGGTGATGGCAGCCGTTGCCGTGCCGCCTTGTCTATTGGGTGGATTGCCGAGACATCCCGTCAGCAACAGGGTGGTGGAGAGCGCACCGCTGAGCAGGACCACGAAACGACGGCGCTTGGCCATGGCGAGATGGGTGGAGAAGGGAAAGAGAAACAAAGGAGAAACGATCGAGGCGACCGCATGGATTGCCCCAATCCATTGGGTTGGGGTTTGGTGGCCAAAAGTGAACTGGGTGCAACCATGGCTGCACCCGCAAGAAAAGGAATCAGGAGTTAAAGAGAGAAGCGACCTCGGCGGGGAAAGGGGGGATAAGGGGTCAGAAAGAGGCCGGAATTAGGAGTGCTTTTCGCTGGACCGGTAACTCCTTAGCGGGAGTTGGCAGACATTAGGGAATGGAATCAGTGGCTGGGTGGGATGCCGCCATAGCAAGTCCCATCGCCGTGATAAGTAGAATTGATCTCAGTTTCTTCGCCATCCCCATGCAGCGGCCTCGATACCTGATAGTGCTGATTACCAGCACTATCAGGATCAATTAGATGGTCGATCAGCCTCAGTTTTGAGCTGAGGGTGATGGGATTTGGCAGAAAATGCTTAAGGAACTGGATGGTTGCTGCCACTGTCCAGGCTCCTCGGCGGAGGCGCTGGCCAGTGGCTAGGGATGGCCAGGTGTCACGGGGAGGAGTAGCTCTCGTAAAGGTCCGCAAACGTTAGGGGCTGTGTGGCAACACTGACTTGTTTGCGTGCGCACTGTTACTGATCGGGCTGATAAGCCGGTGTGATCGGTTTGGGGCAGGTTGCATGGGTATTCCTGGAGAACCAAGTTCGCCGCTGCCCTGCAGGTCGAACTTTTTTATTGGCGGGCTTGGGCTCTCAGACCAGAAAGCACGGCTGCATGCCTGGCGCTACCAACGGACGCCGGGGGCTCCGGGCCAAATTGCTGCACCGC
>JBILDB010000011.1:0-17410 GCA_044352805.1 Cyanobium sp. | reverse complement strand
TGGGGGGCGGCACCGGGCCGGCGACGGGCACCAACGCCACCACCTGCACCCCCGGCGCCTTCCATCTGGCCCGCATGCTGCAGGCGGCCGAAGGACTGCCGGTGAACCTGGGCTTCTATGGCAAGGGCAATGCCAGCACCCCGGCAGCCATCGAAGAGCAAATCCGCGCCGGGGCCTGCGGCCTCAAGCTGCACGAAGACTGGGGCACCACGCCGGCCGCCATCGATTGCTGCCTCGCGGTGGCTGATCGCTTCGATGTGCAGGTGTGCATCCACAGCGACACCCTCAACGAGGCCGGATTTGTGGAGGACACGATCCGGGCCATCGGTGGCCGCACCATCCACACCTTTCATACCGAGGGGGCCGGCGGCGGCCATGCGCCGGACATCATCAAAATCTGCGGCGAGGCCAACGTGCTGCCCAGCAGCACCAACCCAACGCGGCCCTACACGCGCAACACCCTGGAGGAGCACCTCGACATGCTGATGGTGTGCCACCACCTCGATCCGCGCATCCCGGAGGATGTGGCCTTCGCTGAATCGCGCATCCGCCGCGAAACTATCGCCGCCGAAGACATCCTGCACGACCTGGGGGCGTTCAGCATCATCGCCAGTGATTCGCAAGCGATGGGGCGGGTGGGCGAGGTGATCACCCGCACCTTCCAGACGGCCCACAAGATGAAGGTGCAACGGGGATTCCTGCCCGAGGATGGGGCCGGCAGCGGCGGTAGCTCCGGTGGCCGCAACGACAACACCCGCATCAAGCGCTACATCGCCAAGGTCACGATCAACCCAGCGATTGCCCATGGCATCGACAGCCAGGTGGGTTCGGTGGAGGTGGGCAAATTGGCCGATCTGGTGTTGTGGAAGCCGGGCTTTTTTGGTGTGAAACCGGAGCTGGTGATCAAGGGCGGCTCGATTGTCTGGGCCCAGATGGGGGATGCCAATGCCTCGATCCCCACCCCGGGCCCGGTGCATGGCCGGCCGATGTTTGCCGCCTATGGCGCAGCGCTGGCACCGAGTTGCCTCACCTTTGTGAGCCAGGCGGCCCTGGATGCGGATCTACCGCGCCAGCTTGGGCTAAGGCGGCCTTGTGTGCCGGTGCTGAACACCCGTGCCATCGGCAAGGAGCAGATGCGCAACAACTCAGCACTACCAAAGATGGAGGTGGATCCCCAGACCTATGAAGTTTTCGCCGACGGAGAACTGCTCACCTGTGAACCCGCGGAAGTACTGCCGATGGCACAGCGCTATTTTTTGCTTTAAACAGGCTAACTAATCAGGCTAACTTGCCTCAAACCGTTGGGAACTAGGACTAAGACTAATTGGAGTTGGTTAACAATCTATCAGACAAATCAATCAGTACGATTACCTCTTTTTCTCTTTTCTTCTTTAATATATTTTTCCATCTCCCGCTTTCTCTCAAGACTTTGCTTGCGGGTAGCAGCGGCGTTTTTCCTTGCCTCGACTTGACGCTGTTGCTCGATTTCTCGCACTCTTTTGCGGGCGTCTTCAGAAAGAGAACGCTGCTCTTGATTGAGCTTGTAATTGGCAATAAATTGCTTAGGATTTAGCAAAAGTTTGAATTGCTGGAAATCGCCCATAACAATTTCGCCCAGCATCGATTGTTGCTTGAGCGGATTCCAGGATAGGGCAGCACTTGCGACTGCACCAACAATAGACAATAATAAAGCCTTCAGGGCCTGGACATACAATGGGGTAAATTGTTCCGAACCACGATTTTTAACGCCGAGCAGAAAAGATTTGTATGATTGATTGACGATGAGCAGGGCTTGTTTTTTAAGCAAAGGCAAGGGCTGATCTAATAGTTGGTTAGGAATATTAGGGCCATTAAGCGCTATCAAACCTGCCTGCAATTCGCCGGGGGAAGTCGCGACACCAATCAATTTTATCAGACTGTCATTTGCTTTTCTAGCATTATTTTTTTGTATTTCATTTTGAATTTTAATGGCATTGCTACCGGCCCAAGTTGCGTAGCCAATCAAAGGTATCAATAACAAAAAGCCAAGCATTGCCCAACGGGCGATGCTGCCAAAAAAATTGCGCCTGGCTTGAATAGAATTGTTCATGGGCGTCATCCATGCAGCCACATGAATAAAAGCAAGAGCCGCGAAAGGAATAGCCATATTCCCGGAGAATGACAATGCTAAACTTAAAATCCAAGCTGGATCCAATAATCGAGGTGGCAACGCATCAAAAGCAACTAAAATCAAATAGGTTATAAATAGGGCGAGTGCACCGTCGCTAAGCATCACTGCAGCAGTATTGGCAATCTGATTTTGCCTGATATCAACGGAATCTTGATTCACGTGTGCCTGAAAAAAATTTCACTACCATTCTAGCCTTGAGATTGGGTTTTGTCAGCAAAGCCAAGCGACTGGCCTGGCTGCGGCAGGGCTCTTGGCTGAAGACACAAGCCCTTATCTCCGCCGTTACGGCGTCATTAGCATGACCGCGAAACAGATTGCTGACGCAGCATCGATAGTCTACTGCCGACAAGTTAGCCACTAGCTGCTAGAGAAGCTGCAAAGTGCTGCCGGAACAATCGCAGCATAGGCGGGGGCTCTCTCAAGGGCTGGTGACGGTCCAGTCTCTCAAATCAATCTAATGAAAAAGCATGCTACGGGTTAAGTAGACTATTAAATGGCGTCTGCTTAACTTAACGATATGCAGCAAATAACTTAACGAAGTTCAGCTGGAAAATGCAAAAACGAAATAATATTATAATACTGACTGCAAATAAGTAAACTTAATCATTACGGTCGGAGTCCAACTTTCTTTGTCTCTCTAGATTTTTCTTTTGCTGCTTCTCTCGCGCCTTCATCAGTTTCTCAAAGTTAGACCTTTGCTGCCGTTCTCTTTGTTCCATTTCGCGCTTATTACGTAGCATGGTCTGATCCAATGCATTTCGAGACTTTTGCATTAAACGACTATTCCTGCCCTCCTCATCAGGTACCGGCCGTAGGCTATTGAATTTACTGGTAATTCTCGATTTATTCCTTGCTCCGACCTCCAGAAAAGTTCTTAGCAGGGACTGCTGCCGCTTAGGATTCCAGGCGAGCGCAGCGAAGCCTGTCGAGGCTACCAAGGCTAGGGCGGATGTGCGTAGCGTTTGCATAAAGATAGGATAATATTTTCTACTTTTTACTCCAGGAATTTGATTCATATAGTAATTTTGGACTTGATCAACCAATTGCAACTTAGACTTCTTCAGAGTGGCCAAGGGAATATTAAACTCTTCGACACTTACCCGGGGGCCATTTTGTTCGGCCATGGATCGCTGTAATTCCTTAGGCGTAGAAGCCTTGCGAATGGCTCCCCGCACGCGATCGGCATTTAAGTTGATCGATTTTACCTCTTGCTGAACTGCGGCCTGGACATTTGTCATGCCCCGCCAGGTGGCAAAGCCAAGCAGGGGAAGTAATAGTAAAAAAAACAGGGCAAGCACGGTGGCCACGCGACTGGCCCAGGTACGACAGAGCTCACCCATATCGTTAAGGGGAACCAGGGCGGCAGCCAGGTGGAAGAACAGAACACCGGCTAATGGGATAGTGAGGGTGTTGACGAAGCCTGTGGCAACCTGTAACAGCCAAAGGGGATCCTGCGGCTGGGGAGGTAGCAACTCAGCTGCCACGCCAACCAAAAACAAAGCAAAAGTTGCCAACGCCGCAGAGATGAGTCCGGTGATGACCCCGTAAACAGGCGCAGTTTGTTGCTGTTGGGCTTGATCAGGTTCCAAGAAAATTAAAAATCAGTTGGTTGATTTTATCGGCAATGAGCGGATCGGCTCAAACGGCACATTCACCAATACAGAGGTCGATAAGTAAAACCATTAACATTCTAGCCTATGCGAAATTGCTCGGTTGCGCAGCGTTGCAGGGGCTGCCTACGGCGCACAGCGCCGTTTTCCGCCAGGTATCAGCCTCAAACGCGCTGGCATTTCTCAATGAGACTCTTGATTCTAAGGCAAGGGCCATGGGCAGCAGGCCCCAGCGGCTATGGAGCTGTAGCTGGGCTTGGGGGCGGGCGCCAAGCAAATCCAGTGGCAACTGAAGCGCCTGCGGGAAAGGAACCGCCCTGGAGCCTGCTGCCGCAACAAGCTGGGTGGGGCACCCAGCGCTTTCGAGCAGGGGAGACGGGCCTCAGGCGGTGTCGGTCGTGGCGGTAATGGCTGCAGCTCTGCTGCTGTCATTGAGACTTGGGGTTGCCCCAACTGCCAAATGAAAGAGCCACGTACCGCCTTGCGGTTGCAGGTCTGCCAAAGATTTTGCTGAAGCTTGCGCCTGACTCCAACAAGTGTTAACAAATAAGTGGATCAATAGCAGAACATCCAGCGCCGCCGGATCAAGGGCTTCCCCAGCCCCGTAAACAAGGGATGAATCCTATGCAGGACTAGCGGCCCCTGGGCCGGCTTTATCAAGCATACTTTCAACTGTCACCAAGTCCAACTTTCACCAAGTCGTTCCCCGCCCCGATCGCCGGCCTCCAGCGTCCCGTATAAATCGCTACGCAGGCCTCTTCCGCTGCCAACCAGTATCGCCCCAACTGCCAAGGCGGCGCCAGCTGCAGCGCCCCAGCCCAGCGCCCTTCGGAGTGTGTGTGAGATGTTCACTGACTACCGGCCCAGCCAAGGCTACGACGAGTACTTCAGCGCCGCCGCCCAGCCCCGGGCCGCCCTGAGCCCCTTGCTCTCCTCGCTCGGCCGCATGGGGATCGACCAGCTCAACTCAAACCATGCCGCCGCCGCCGCCCTGCTCAAGCGGCTCGGAGCCACCTTTCGCCTCAATGATTCCGGTAGCCAGGGTGTGGAGCGAATCCTGCCCTTCGATCCCCTGCCCAGGCTGATCGCCGCCCAAGAATGGGAGCGGCTGGAAAGGGGCCTGTTCCAACGGCTGCACGCAATTGATCTGTTCTTAGCCGATGTCTATGGCCCTGGCCGCATCATGGCCGATGGGGTGGTGCCCCGCGAAGACGTGGAGAGCTCCCAGGGCTGGCGGCCCCAGTTGCAGGGGCTAACCCCACCCCTGGGGCGCTGGTGCCACATCTCTGGGCTGGATCTGGTGCGTGACGGCAACGGCACCTGGCGAGTACTGGAGGACAACCTGCGCTGCCCCTCCGGCGTGGCCTACTTCCTCGAAAATCGGCGCGTGATGAAGCGCATCTTTCCCACCCTCTTCGCAGGCCGCGCCGTTCAACCGATCGACAATTACGCCTCCCGCCTGCTGCGCACTCTCCAGGACCTCGCCCCCTGGAGCGACGCGCCCAAGGTGGTGCTGCTCACCCCTGGCGTTTTCAACAGCGCTTACTTCGAGCACAGCTACCTTGCCCAGCAGATGGGCATTGAGCTGGTGGAAGGCCGCGACCTGGTCTGCGAGGCAGATCGGGTCTGGATGCGCAGCACCGACGGCCTGGCGCCGGTGGATGTGATCTATCGCCGCATCGACGACGATTTTCTTGATCCGGCCGTATTTCGCAGTGATTCGATGCTGGGGGTACGGGGCTTGATGGCCGCCTACCGGGCCGGCCGGGTGGCGATCGCCAACGCCCCCGGCACCGGCGTGGCTGATGACAAACTCATCTATGCCTACGTACCTGAGATGATCCGCTACTACCTGGGCCAGGAGCCGATCATTGAAAATGTGCCCACCTACCTCTGCTCCCGCGAGGCCGAACGAGCCTATGTACTCGCCCACCTCGATGAGCTGGTGGTTAAATCGGTGGCCGAAGCCGGCGGCTACGGCATGCTGATTGGTCCGCACGCCAGCCGGGAAGACATAGCTAGTTTCGCCGCCAAGATCGAAGCCGATCCCCGCAACTTCATCGCCCAGCCCACCCTGGAGCTCTCGACAGTGCCTTCCCTCAGCGAAGGGGAGCTCTATCCATGTCATGTGGACCTGCGCCCCTATGTGCTGCGCGGCAAGGACGATTGGGTGACCCCTGGCGGGCTGACGCGGGTGGCCCTGCGCCGCGGTTCGCTGGTGGTCAATTCCTCCCAGGGCGGCGGCTGCAAGGACACCTGGATCGTGGACGAAACCAGCGTAGAAGCCCCGTTGGCCGGCCTTGAGGATCCGATTCCATGCTGAGCCGCGTTGCCGATTCGCTCTACTGGATCAACCGCTATGTGGAGCGGGCCGAAAACATCTCCCGCTTTGTCGAAGTTAGTGAGGCCATGGCCCTCGACTGCCCCCCCGGCAGTGCCGAGCCCTGGCTGCCGCTAATCGATGCCAGCGGTGAGCGCGACCTGTTCGACAAGCTTTGCCCCGCCGCCAGCCCCGACGACGTGGTCAACTTCCTGGTGCGCCGGGAAGACAACCCCAACAGCGTGGTGAATTGCATCGCCTTTGCCCGCGAAAACGCCCGTCAAATCCGCGATGTACTCACCACCGAGATGTGGGAGCACCTCAACGCCACCTACTGGAGCCTGCAAGAAGCCAGCTTCTGGCAGCAGCCTCCCCAGGAGCAGCTGCGCGATATCCGCTCCGCCTGCCAGCTCTTCTACGGCATCACCGACGCCACCCTCAGCCGCGACCTCTCCTGGCAGTTCAGCCGGCTCGGGCGGCTGCTGGAGCGGGCCGATAAAACCACCCGCATCCTCGATGTGAAGTACTTCCTGCTGCTGCCCTCCCCCGAGCAGGTGGGCGGCGTGCTTGATGAACTGCAGTGGATCGCCTTGCTCCGTACCGCCGGCGCTTATCAGATGTTTCGGCAAGCCCAGCAGCGGGCGATCGCGCCGGAGGCGGTGGCTGGGTTCCTGTTGCTCAATCCGGTGTTTCCGCGCTCGGTGCGCTATTGCCTTGAGCGGATCAGCGAAACCTTGCGGATCGTGCGCAGCAACGCCGTGCCCGGCGCCCCCGATGAGCTGGAATGCCTCAGCGGCCTCACCCTGGCCCGCTGGAGCTTCACCCGCATCGAAGACCTGATTGCCAGCGGGCTGCATGAGGCGATCGACCATCTCCAGCAGGACCTCAACCAGCTCCACACTTTGATTGAGCAGCGCTACTTCATTGCCCCCAGCGGCGCCTCAGCCGACAGCCCCGATAATCCCTCCAGCTCCGAGCCGGCATGCGTGCCCGCATAACCCACACCCTCGCCTACCGCTACAGCGCCCCGGTGTTGCTCGGACCCCATCGCTTCTGCCTACAGCCCCGCGGCCACGGCTTCCAGCGGTTGCTCAGCTTTAACTGCAACATCAGCCCCGAGCCTGCCCTGCTCTACGCGCTTGTTGCCGCCAGCGGCGATGAAATCCTGCGGGCCCGCTTCGAGGGCAATTGCGAGGCCTTCGAGGTGCGGGCGATTAGCGAGGTGCAAACGGACCTGGCCCCCCCCCTAGAGGACTGCCTGGCAGGCCATGAACCCCAGCTGCCCTACCCCGCCGGCCAGCTCAACATCGACCTGATGGGTGCCCTGCAGGGCTGGCTGCCCAATGGCCAACACGACCCTGCGGCGGTGGACCTGGCCCAAGAAGCGATGATGGGCTGCAATCAGGGCGCCCTGCTTTTTTTGCCGCAGTTGGTGGAGATCATTCAGGACCGGGTCAAGTACACCCAGCGCCACGTGGGGCCAGCCTGGCCCGCCGGCCGCACCCTCAAGGAAAGGGTGGGCTCCTGCCGCGACCTGGCGATGTTGATGATCGAAACCTGCCGCTGCGTCGGCCTACCGGCCCGATTCGTGAGTGGCTATCACCTGGTGGAACCGCCCCCGCAGGTCTACGACCTGCACGCCTGGGCCGAGATCTACCTGCCCGGCGCCGGTTGGCGGGGATTTGATCCCAGCGGCAAGGGCGCGATCGACGAGCGCTACATCGTGCTGGCCACCTCCTCCAAGCCCGCCCTTACGGCGGCGGTAACCGGCAGTTTCTCCGGCTCCGACCAAGTGAAAAGCGCGATGAGCTGGAGCATTGAGACAGAGATCCTGGCTTAAACCGAAGTAGTGGCTCTGAACCAACAGGAAGCAAGCTGTCGCCAATCAACAATAAAAAAGCTCCCATTAATGGGAGCTGTAATTTAAAAATCTAATAATAGCTAGAGTTGATTCAAATGAACCAGCAATCAAGCTGCTGAAGAAATTCTCTTCTTCAAGCGACGGCTCCAACCGAAGGCTGCGGCTGCTCCGAACAAAGGCAGTGGACCAGGTACGGCGGAGGGAATGATATCATACTCATACTGAACAGCAATCCAACCCTCAATGTAAGGCTTGCTGATGACAGATGTGCTGAGTGTTGGGTCGAAACCGTATGCCATATCTGTTCCAGTACCTGAAAAATTGGCAGTGGGTGTTCCTCCAGCTGTAGCAGTATTCACACTGCCAGTTCTCCAAGCATTTTGCATGGCGATAGAAGCGAATCCTCCTGTACCGGCATAAGTATTTCCTACGAGATCAAGAGTTCTTGTGGAATCCGTTGGGATTGTAGTTCCACCACCTGGGTTTGGGCAGTTCTGGGAAGGAGCACAAGGAACGGGATTTAAAGCATTCGTTAAAGTGCCTGTAATCGGACCGGTCATGTTGCCAGCACCATTGACAAATGAAAACTGCGGAGCGTAAGAAATAAATGCTGATTTAACAGCAGCTTCACTTTGGTTGGTTACCCTTGGATTACCAGCAACAGTTGCTGTTCCAGTGCCATCTGAAGCTCCTGCGATCTTGAAGCCGATACCTGTCAGATTTAGAGTAGAAGTGTCGCCACCAAAAGCGGTATTAAAATTTTGAAAATTAAGTGGAAAAGTGGGCGCGC
Source organism: Cyanobium sp. (assembly GCA_044352805.1). Taxonomy (GTDB): domain Bacteria; phylum Cyanobacteriota; class Cyanobacteriia; order PCC-6307; family Cyanobiaceae; genus Cyanobium. The sequence continues at coordinate 8,659 of JBILDB010000011.1, read as the reverse complement.
TATTTAAGGCGGGATTTTGGAAAATCTTAAATGGTACGTATTGAGTTGTTGTAACAAGAGCGTGGGCTTGTTGGGGTGCAAGCACGGAGGCGGCAAGGACGACTCCAGCGCCTAAAAGACGAAATTTCATCGGACAAGTGAAAAACAGGGCTCGCAAAAACTTATCATGCCTTGGTGCTCTTGGGCAACCTGGGCGCAAAATTGACCCATTGTCAGCAGACCAGTACATTGTCCAAGGGTAGGGATCGGCGGCCGGGCTGGCCAGCGCCCACGGCAGGCTCGAAAAGGTCAAACCGGGATAAATTTTCCCAGGGCCTGGCAGGGTTTTCTCAAATAAACCCAGCAGCCAAGCGACCTTGAAATCTGCTGGGCCTGTAGTGGATAGTGCAGCCGAGAAGGCCAGCCTGCAGCATGAATGGGAGATCTTTGCCTGCCCAGGGACCGCCATGGATGCCCTTACCCCCACCGCCCGCCGCCCTTCACCCGCCGCTGAAGGGTTGCGGGAGGCGATGCGACGGCACCTCTTCTCCAGCCAGGCCAAATCCCCCACCCTGGCCACCCGTCACGACCACTACCTATGCCTGGCCTTGGCCGTGCGCGACCGGCTGCTGCAGAACTGGGTCGACACCGCCGAGACCTACACCCGCGCCCACGTGCGCACCGCTATTTACCTCTCGGCCGAATACCTGCTTGGGCCCCACCTGGAGAACAACCTGGTCAACCTGGGTATCCGGGCCGATGCCGAAGCGGCCTGCCGCAGCCTGGACCTCTCGCTCGAAGAGCTGATTGCTGAGGAGCCGGAACCGGGCCTGGGCAATGGCGGCCTGGGTCGCCTGGCGGCCTGCTTCCAAGAATCGATGGCCAGCCTGGAGCTGCCCGCCATCGGCTACGGCATCCGCTACGAATTTGGCATTTTCCGCCAGCAGATCGGCTCGGAAGGGCAACAGGAGAGCACCGACCCCTGGCTGGCCTGCGGCAATCCCTGGGAGGTGATCAGACCGGAATGGAGCTACCCGGTTCAAATCGGCGGCCACACCGTCATAGGGGTTGCCTACGACACCCCGATCCTCGGCTGCGGCGTCCACACCGCCAACACCCTGCGGCTGTGGTCGGCCCAGGCCCCTGATGCCTTCGACTTTGCCTCTTTCAATGCCGGGGACTACACCAGGGCCGTGCTGCAGAAGGTGCAATCGGAAACCCTCTCCAAGGTGCTCTATCCCAACGACGAACTGGAACAGGGCAAGCGCTTGCGGCTCAGTCAACAAATTTTCTTTGTGAGCTGCTCGTTGCAGGACATGTTCCGGATCCTCAAGGGGCAAGGCCTGCCGGTGAGCGACTTTCACCGCAAATATGCGATTCAACTCAATGACACCCATCCCGCCATTGCGGTGGCGGAGTTGATGCGGCTGCTGATCGATGAGCATGGCTTGGACTGGGATTCGGCCTGGACCATCACCACTGCCACGATCAGCTACACCAACCACACCCTCTTACCGGAGGCTCTTGAGGCCTGGAACCTGGAACTGTTTGAGCAATTGCTGCCCAGACAGTTGGAGATCATCTATGAAATCAATGCCCGCTTCCTCAAGCTGGTGCGCCTGCGCCATCCCGGCAACCCGGCCCTGCTGGAAAAGCTTTCCCTGATCGAGGAGGGTCCCCAGCGGCGGGTGCGCATGGCCCACCTGGCTGTTGTCGGCAGCCACAAAGTGAATGGGGTGGCCGAGCTGCATAGCGAACTGCTGCGCCAAAACCTGTTCCACGATTTCGCCAGCCTCTGGCCAGAGCGGTTTACCAACATCACCAACGGGGTCACCCCGCGCCGCTGGCTCGCCGTCGCCAATCCGCCCCTGGCCGACCTGCTGGACGCCAGCCTGGGCGAGGGCTGGCGGCGGGATCTGGATGCCCTCAAGGGCCTGGAGCCCTTGGCGCAGGACCCCGCCTTCCTGGAGCGCTGGCAGGGGGTGCGTCGCCAGGCCAAAGAAAGGCTGGCGGCCACGATCCGCCACGAATGTGGTGTGCTCATCGATCCGGCCAGCCTCTTCGATGTGCAGGTGAAGCGGATCCACGAATACAAGCGCCAGCACCTTGCCGCCCTGCATCTGGTCGAGCGTTACCTGCGGCTACGGGCCGGCGAAGATCTGCCGGCGCGCACGGTGATCTTCGGCGGCAAGGCGGCGCCGGGCTATGCGATGGCCAAGTTGATCATTCGGCTGATCGTGGGCATCGCCGACATCGTCAATATCGATCCGGCCATGGAGGGGCGCCTCAAGGTGATCTTTTTACCCAACTTCAACGTGAGCCTGGGCCAGCGCATCTACCCCGCCGTCGACCTCTCGGAACAAATCTCCACCGCCGGCATGGAGGCCTCCGGCACCGGCAACATGAAAATGGCCCTCAACGGCGCCCTGACCATCGGCACCCTGGATGGCGCCAATGTCGAGATTCGGGAGCAGGTGGGAGCAGACAACTTTTTCCTGTTTGGCCATACGGCCGCCGAGCTCGCCGCCATCAACCGCAATGGTTACCACCCGATGCCCTGGCTGGAGAACGACCCCGTCACCAAAGAGGCCATAGACCTGATCGGTTCGGGGCATTTCAGCGAAGGGGACCGGCAACTGTTCCATCCCCTGCTGGCCAACCTCTGTGGCCATGATCCGTTTCGGGTGATGGCAGATATCGGCGATTATCGCCGCGCCCAAAATGAAGTCGATGCGGTCTGGCCCGACCAGCAACGTTGGAGCACGATGTCGGTGCTGAACACCGCCCGCTGTGGCTTCTTCAGCTCGGACCGCTCCATACGGGAATACGCCTCCCGCATCTGGAATGTGGAGCCGGTGCCGGTAATGTCCTGCAGTGTCTGAATGGCCTAGGGCCCCAAGACCAACAAGAGTTCAAGACATTTAAAAACTGCGCCGATGCTCGCCCTGTCGAATGCCCCGCTAGTCCTCAGCGCAGCAGCGCCCGACTGGATGGAAACGGTGGCCCAGGCGGTGGATAGCCGGTTGCGGGCCCAAGGGGTGCGACTGACCCTGGGGGGGGAACCCACGGTGGTGCCCCTCGACCCCGAGGGGCCTGAATGGAGCATCACCGCCGACGGGCCGACCAAGCTGCCCTTGGCCCGCCTTTTGGCCCAGATCCTGCAGCGGGATGTCTGGCCCGGCAGCACCCTGCTGTTCTGCCCTGGCAAGCGTTACGAAGGTGAAGTAAACCCTCGCTGGGCCCTGCGGCTGTTCACCGGCAGCGACGGCACCCCGCCGGTGCGCTGGCCAGAACCCAGCCAACCCGGAACGCCGGAGGCTGTTTTAGCCCCCGGGCAAGCACGGGCCTGGCTGGAGGACCTGGGCCAGCGACTGGGCGTGCCGTTGCAGCCCCTGGAACTGCGCGATCCCCTTGATCCGCGGCGCCGGATCTGGGCCGTTCCCTTGACGGTGGACGAACCCTTAAGTGACAACGACGCTGATCCGATCCATTGGAAAGCGGTGGCCTGGCCCCTGGAAGAGCGCCTCTGCGAACTGAGTCGGGCCACGGGACCGGCAGGGCTGCGCCTGCCTCTGGAGCACTTCCCTGACGATGTGCCCCGCCAGGTGCTCACCCTCGAACTACAAGACGGCCAATGGGATCTGTTTCTGCCGCCCCTGTTGCGCCATCCCCTGGTGGCCCTGCTGCAGGCCGTGGCTGACAGCCTTGGCAGCCTGGCGGCCCCGGGCCTGGGGGGCATGCTGCCCAGCGACCTGGACGATCGCTGGCAGGTGCTGGGCTTGACCGCCGATCCAGGCGTGCTGGAGATCAACCTGCCGGTGTGCCATGGCTGGCGGGATTACGACGACTGGCTGCGGCGCCTGGAGCTGGCCGCTGGCTCCCTGGGGCTGCGCAGTTGGAAGCTGACAACCGCAGGGCAGCAGCAGGGCACGGGGGGAGGCAACCACCTGCTCTGGGGCGGACCGAACCTGGCCAGCAATCCGTTTTTCTCCCGGCCCGCCTGGTTGGTGGGGGTGCTGCGTTACTGGCAACATCACCCTGCCCTGGCCTATCTGTTCAGCGGACCGGGGGTGGGTCCCGCCTCCCAGGCGCCACGGCCGGATGAGGCCGCCGGAGAGCTTTTTGATCTGGAGCTGGCCTATCGCTCTATCGCAGCCGCCGATGGAACCCCTTCGTTAGAGCCCTATGGCGATCACCGCGGCCTGATCGGCGAGACCCTGCGCCATTTGCATGCCGACCGCAGCGGCAACAACCATCGCAGCGAAATCAGCTTCGACAAATTCTGGAATCCCGGCACCCCCGCCGGGTGCCTGGGATTGATCGAATTTCGAGCACTGGAAAGCGTGCCAGACCAGAATTGGACCAGTGCCATCGCCCTGCTCTGGAGTGCCCTAGCCGCCCATCTGCTGGATCCCCGCCATCGTCCCGCCGCCCTCAAGGACTGGGGCGAAGGGCTCCATGATCGCCAATTGCTACCCAGCCAATTGTGGGCTGATCTGGAGACGATCCTGGCGGAACTGGCGCAAGACGGCTTGGCACTGGATGCCGCACCCTTTCGCGAACTCTGGCAATGGCGCTTTGCGCCGCTGCTGCATTGGCGGGGGGCCGAACCCGCCGCAGGCGATCAAGAAGGCCCTGAACTGATCTTGAGACCAGCCTTAGAGCCCTGGCCCCTGATCTGTGATTTCCCCCGCGAGGGAGGCTTCACCAGTCGCTTTATCGATGGATCCCTGCGCCGCTTTGAGGTGGAAGCCAATTCCGCCTTCCGCCATAGCTACAAATTGATCCTCAACGATCGCCCCCTGGAGCTCGCAAAAACACCAGAGGTATTGGCGGTGCGTTATCGCCAGCAGCGGCTCTATCCTTGTCTGCATCCGGCGATTGAGCCCCACTGGCCCCTGAATCTGGTGGTGCGTGGCCCCGGGGGCGACCAACACTTTGCCCTGCGGGAGGACGGGTTGGAGTTTGCTGCATCAGACCCTCCCAACCCCCTGCCGCAGACCTGGAACAGCCCTGCCTGGCAGGGGCGCCGCCGCAGCGATGCGGTGACCGTGGACCTCAGGCTGGGCTGAAGCTGGAATTCACCAGCTCACCCCGTGCAGCTTGGGCAGGGGGGCTGTCTTAGAGGTGACAGCGAAGAGGCGGGGGATACGGTGACTGTTGTATACGCGAAATTCACGCAACAGACTGGCACCCTCCTCACGAACGGCCTGATTCAACACCAAAGAGCCATCGGGATCGGAAACCGAACGGTGGAAGGTGCCAGGGGGAATCCGCAGAATATCGCCGCCACAATCAAGGCGCACAATGTGGAAGGGATAGTTCCAACCGAGGTTCACGAGATAGAAGGTACGCCCGCCATGCATGGCCAATAGGTTGTCTTCTTGATGGGGGTGCAGATAAAATTGCCAAGCTCCAGATTCAGTGTCGTCAGGGGGGCTTACCGCCGGCCCGCTATGGACAACCATGTCGCGGGCATTAGATGTGGGAATCGTAATGTCATAAAATCGAACAGCTGGAGTATCGCGAAACTTCTCATAGGGAATCATCTCGAACATCGGCGCCGATCCTGCTTGCCCACGCTGACGTCGTTCTTGGTGTTGTAGTTCCTGGGGCCCAAGGCGCTCAGACTCTGGCCTTGAAGGCAAGGTACTTGTCATTCAAAACACCGGATCCAATCAATCCGTAGAAACAACCAGTGAACCCAGGAAAAGGCCTGACTTAGGGTGCGGGACGCTACGGAAAACGCTTTTCCGCAGGCACTTTAGCCACTGGCGGGCCCTGGCCTGCCGCTGCAAACTAAGGACCCTGCTGCCTTTCATTCTGTGCGGAACCACTGTTTACAAGATGCGCCCAAGGGGGCCAGCCTCTCTCCCCAGGGCTGTCCGGGTGGCCTGGGGCTGGTCCTGGGCCTGGCCCTGGCGCTGCCGGCAGCCTGGTTACCGGCGTTCTGGGCCCCAGCCGCGTGGGCCCAGGGTGGCAGGGGCCTGCCGACCGTTTCGGTGCCCGATTTCAAGAACAGCGTCAGCCAGCCCACCTGGTGGTGGCAGGGGCCGGTGGCCAACGATCTGGCCCATGCCCTGAGCAACGAACTGTCGGCCACCGGTGAACTCCAGGTGGTGGAGCGCAACAACATCAAGGAGGTGCTCTCGGAGCAGCAGCTGGCCGAACTGGGCATAGTGCGCAACAACAGCAATGCGGCCCGCAAGGGCCAGATGACGGGAGCCCGATACATCGTGCTCGGCACCGTCACCTCCTACGACACCAACGTGGAGGCAAAAAGCGCCGGCAACTCCTTCGGGCTGTTGGGTTTTGGCAAAAACCAACAGCAACTCGAAACCAAGGACTACGTGGCCATCGACATCCGGGTTGTGGATAGCAGCAGCGGCGAAGTCGTGGGCTCCCGCACCGTGGAGGGGCGGGCCAGCAGTGGGGCCTCCACCAAGGAAACCGGCTTCAGCCTATTGCCCATCGCCGGTGCAGCCCTGCTGCTGGCCCCCAACATGGGCCGCACCGGCCAGGTGTTGACGGGGGCAGCCGGGACCCTCAACTTTGAAAACCGCAGCAGCGAGGTCCAACGCACCCCGGCCGCCAAGGCACTGCGGGCCGCCCTCAGCCAGGCCGCCGACTATGTCAGCTGTCTGCTGGCGCCGCGGGGCAACTGCATGGCCCGGTTCCAAGCCCAGGATCAGCAGCGCCGCGAACGGACCAAGGGCGTTCTGCAGTTGGAATGAGCCAGGCGATGAAGTCAAGTTTGCCCAGCCTCTATCTCAGTCCCACAAGTCCGTGATCGCGCCAGTGCGACCATCCCGCTGGTTCAGGCCCTGGGCTTCAGGAGCCCAGGGACAATGGCCCAGGGGTCGGCTGGTGCTGGTGCCGTTGCTGCTGCCGTTAATGCTGCCTTTCCTGCTGCACGGCTGCCCACCGATTCCGCAAGATCGCTTTGATCCCGAACCGATCCTGCGTCGGGCCGAACGGCGCACCGCCCAGGGGGTGAGCGTCGATCTGGCGGCCTTGAGTGCCGCCGAGGCAAATGCGCTCGTCGGATTTGATATCACCAAATCCGGCATTCAACCGGTGTGGGTGCGGGTGCGCAATCTCGAAGGAGTGCGTTATTACATCCCCCCCATCAGCATCGATGACGACTACTTCTCCCCCCACGAGGTGGCTTGGAAAGGGCACCGCTGGTTCGACCCCGCTGGCAATAGCCGCCTCGACCAGCGTCTACGGAGCCTGGATCTGCCTGAGGCGGTGGAGCCGGGGGGCATGGTGGGCGGCTACGTGTTCACCAACCGCGATGAAGGGCTCAAGTACGCCAACGTCGAACTGGTGGCCCCAGGGCAGCGCAAGGTCCGTAGATTCCCCTTTCTGGTCAAGGTGCCGGGGCTGCGCACGGATTTCCAAAGGGTCAACTGGCAGCACCTGTTGGCCCCCGGTCGCCAACAGGATCTGGAAGAGCCAGCCTTGCGGCGCTGGCTCGAAGAGCTGCCCTGTTGCACCCTCGGCGGCGACCGCCGTACCCCCGCCGATCCCCTCAACATCGTCTTGATCGGCTCCGCAGACACGGTGTTGCCGCCCCTGGCACGGCGGGACTGGCATGTCACCCAGACGCTTTCAGTCACCTCCGCCTGGCGCACGCTGGTTTCGTCCCTATTCGGCCGGCCCTATCGCTACTCGCCGGTGTCCTCGCTATATCTGTTTGGGCGGCCCCAGGATATTGCCCTGCAAAAAGCGCGGGGCAATGTCAACCAGCGCAACCACATGCGGCTTTGGTTGGCCCCTGTGACCCTGCGGGGCCAGCCCGTATGGGTGGGCCAAATCAGCCGTGACATTGGCGTGCGGCTGACCGCACGGACCCTGACCACCCACAAGATTGATGCCGAGGTGGATGAAACCCGCTGGTATCTGATGCAGGATTTGTTCTTTTCAGAAAGTCTGCACAGCTTCAACTTTGTGCCGGGTGTGGGCGTATCCACCTGGAACCATCCCCGCACTAATTACACCGGCGATCCCTATGTCACCGATGGCTTGCGGGCGGTGCTCTGGCTTTCCAGCGCCCCCGTGACCTACCACCGGGTCGTGACCCGCTGGCCCAAGGCCGCAGCCAACCAACCGGTGCCCGATCCCCGCCGCACGCCAAGGCCCTGATCGGAGCCAGTTGGCAGGATGCTGAAGGCCGCCAAGGGCGACCTTGTGACCCGACCCCCTGCCACCGCCATGCCAGCTCGCCTTGCCGGATCTTCGACCCCGGAGGCCACCCAAGCCTCCCAGACCCGCCGCCGGCTCGGCCAGGCCGGCTGGGCGGCCGTGATCACGGTGCTGACACTGTTGGGTTTTGGGGCCTCCAGCGCGGTTGCACAGGCGGCTGAGAGCCCGGTCAGCCCGCCGCCTAGCAAGCCACCCGCCGGCCCAGTGAGCCTGGTGTCGCATAAGGGCCTTTGCAATGCCTCTGCGGGCCTGCGGTTCGGGGAGGGAATGTTTGTTGTTGCGGACAACGAAAATGCGGCGCCCACCTTGCTGCATCTCTATAAAGCGGGCCAGGGCGGGTCCGACCTGGCGGTGGGGCGGATTGCGAAGGAGGCGGTGGCCCAGGTGGCTGACGGCTCCTTGGAAATGGACCTGGAAGGGGCGGCCCGCCTGGGCCCGCTCGTTTACTGGATCGGTTCCCATAGCGCCGGCG
>JBILDB010000173.1:0-5423 GCA_044352805.1 Cyanobium sp. | reverse complement strand
AGCGGCTCAAATTCGACCCGCCCTGGATAAAGGCTGAGATCCACCAAGGAGATGGCCTTTTGTCGCTCCAGGCTTTGTTGACAGATCGGCCCCAGGCAAAACTCTGTATCAGCTAGTAGTCCCCGGCGCAGCAGGCTCTGGCTGCCTGACTGGAGCAGCACCACGGCCGCGGGGGTGGCGGTCAACAACATGCGGCTGCCCCAGGCCAGTTCACGGCGCAGGGGCTCGGGCAGGTCGGCGGCCAGTTCAAGACCTTCGCGGCCCCTCAGGTCGGCCCGGGGGGCAGCCGGGGGCTGGATTCGCTGCCACAACGCTGCGACCAACATCAACACCACCGCCAATAGGCTGGCCAGGACGGCGGCCCGCTCCAGCGGTGGATCGATGCGGGGGGCTGTCACCTGGTTCAGAACGACCAAGGCCAGGGCAACCAGGCTGATGGCCAGCATCAAGCGGGAGGCCAGGGGAGTAGCCATGGGACGTGGTGCAGCAGGGCCAACAATGGCCGATCCGACCCCCTGGCCCCCCCCCGTTGGAAGAGCCTGGCGGTCTAGGTCAAACTGGTGGTATTCGTGCGATCGCCTTGCTCCTCGAACGCGCCCCATCGCCCCGCCCCGTGGCCCCTCTTTTTCGCCAGCGGTACCAAGTCCGACCCTGGGGTTGGCTGACCTCCCTGCTGATCTCGGCGTGGCTCCTGTTAGGAGCTGCCTGGCCGGTAATGGCCCTAGCCGTGGGCGACCTGCCGGCGCTGCCACCGACAACCCATGTGATCGATCAGGCCCAGGTGTTGAGCCGGGCCGCCAACGGCGACATCGAAAAAGCCCTGGCGGCCCTCGAGGCCGATCACATTGAGGCCCAACTGATCACCATCGACCGGCTTGACTATGGGGTCAGCTTGGATCAGTTGGGCCAGCAATTGCTTCAAAAGTGGCACGACGCTGCCCCTGATCAATCGCGGCTGCTGGTCTTGCTCGACACCCAGACCCGTGCCGCCGCCTTGGTTGCCGACCCGAGTGTCGAGCGCCAACTCACACCCGATCTATTGCGCAGCACCGCCCGGACGACCATGGCCCTGCCCCTGCGTAGCGGCGATCGCTACCGGCAGGCCACCCTTGATGGACTGGAGCGTCTGGCAACGGTGCTGGCAGGCGGAGAGGATCCGGGCGAGCCGGTGGAAGAAACGGTGACCGCACCAGCCAGAACGATTCCGACCCAGGAGGAAACTGCCCAGAGCAACGCCTTCACCTGGATCGTCGCCTTGCTGGCCGTGGGCACCATCGTGCCCATGCTGACCTGGTGGATCTTCTCCCGTTGAGTCCTCTCTGAAAACCATGGGTCTCAGCAATTGGATCGGCACACTTACCAAGGGCAAGGGCGACAGCACCACCAACGGCACCAACGGCACCATCCGGATTAACCACGACTTGGAGCGGGGCTATGAGGCAGCCCTGATGATCCAAAGCATCGAATTGGAGCATTACAACGATCGCCCGGTTCGGCCCGAATTGGAACTTCGCCTGCCCAAGGGGATGCAGGCCCAGGTACTGCGACGTTTTCGAGCCGCACTGCAGGTCTGCCTCGAATCGATGCACCGCCTTGAACCGCAAAGGGGCCAACTCGCCGGCCAAGAATTGCGCCAATTGAGTTTAATCGAAACGGTTGTGACGCGTTATGACTCCAAGCGCAGTGTGCTGCCGAGCCTTAGCCGCACCCCGGAACTCCTGCCCCGCAGCCTGCTAGGAGCCGTTGATCAGGTACGCCGCCAGCTAGATCCGGAGGCCGAAGCCAGCGTTCTGGCTGGTTTTCGCCGCCGACGGGACTCGACCTTGGTGGCCCTGCGCATCCTGCTGCTGCTGATCTTGGTGCCGCTATTGATCAGCCAGCTGAGCCGCACCTTTGTGGTTTCGCCACTGGTCGATCGGTTCGCGCCGCACCAGAATTTTCTTAGCTATGCAAAGCCCCACCTGGAAGAAAAGGCCGTTGAAGCACTACGGGTTTATCAAGCGGAGCTTGAATTTGATGCCCTCCTCAACAAAAAAACACTTCCCACCAGGGAGGAGATACAGGAAAAACTGAGTGTAAGGGCCCAAGAACTCAAACTACAGGCCGATAAAGGCAGCACCCATGCTGTTAAGAATGTGATTTCCGACTTGTTTGGCCTAATGAGTTTTGTCCTGGTCTGCCTGTTTGGTCAGCGGGATATTCAGGTCCTCAAGGGTTTCATCGACGAACTAGTCTATGGCTTGAGTGACAGCGCCAAAGCATTTGCCATCATCTTGTTTACGGATGTCTTTGTGGGTTTTCATAGTCCCGAAGGCTGGACTGTGCTCTTGAATGGTGTGGCCAACCACCTGGGTCTTCCCGCCAGAGATAATTTCATCATGTTGTTCATTGCCACCTTCCCCGTGGTGTTGGCAACAATCTTCAAATACTGGATTTTCCGCTACCTCAATCGCGTTTCGCCTTCCTCGGTGGCCACCCTGCGCAACATGAATGGAGGCGGTTGAGTTGACCCTGCCCCCGCCCAGGGCCCAGCGCACCATGGTCAGTGGGCCCGCCGGCAGCGGCAAGAGCCGCTGGGCCGAACTGCTAGCCGAACGCAGTGGCTTGACGGTGGTGTACCTAGCCACGGGCCCCCAGCGGCCCGAAGATGTCGACTGGCAACAACGGCTGGAGCGGCACCGCCGACGCCGTCCCAGTAGCTGGCACTGCCGCGAGGTGGCAGGTGAACTGGGCCCGGCCCTAGGCCAGCTGCGGCCTGGGCAATTGGCACTGGTGGATTCCCTTGGCACCTGGGTGGCCGCCTTTCTCGAAACGGATGATCAGGAATGGCGGCAGCGTTGCGCAGATCTCGTAGGTGCGCTCGAGCTTTCAGCCAGCCCCGTGATCCTGGTCTGTGAGGAAACGGCCTGGGGAGTGGTCCCCCCCACTGCCCTGGGGTTGCGTTTTCGCGAGCGGCTGGCGGATCTGCAGCGGCACCTGGCAGCCGACTGTGACCAGGCCTGGCTGGTGTTGCAAGGACGGGCCCTTGATTTGCATGCCCACAGCTTCCCCGTCCCCCCTGACCCCCGAGACGCCTGATGCCACGCGTTGTCCTATGGCAACCCCAGATTCCGCCCAACACCGGCAACGTAGCTCGCACCTGTGCTGCCACAGGCAGCGAACTGCATCTGATTGAACCCCTTGGCTTTCAGATCGACGACCGGCAGTTGCGCCGTGCCGGCCTGGATTACTGGCCATGGGTCCAACTGCACCGCCATGGAGATGAAACAACCTTTCTGGAAAACTGCCGGCGGCAGGGTGGACGGCTGGTGGCCCTGAGCAGCCATGCGTCCATGGCATATACGGATTTTGCCTTCTGCGCCAATGACTGGTTGCTGTTTGGCCAGGAAACCGACGGACTACCGGCCCGTTTACTCGCCCAAGCTGATGGAGCACTGACGATACCGATGGCCCAAAAAGCCCAGCCAGGGCAAGGGGGAGTCCGCAGCTTGAACCTTTCCGTGGCAGTGGCGGTGGTTCTGTTTGAATCCCTAAGGCAAATACAGATCCAGCAAGGGAAATAGCAAACTAAAAACTTATCGTATCAAGGACTGAAAGCCTGTTTCAAACACCCCTAATTAAAACCTTTTTCAATTTCATAGCACATCCCCGCCCCAATGTCAAGCCGATCGTATTGAGCGTTTGCATTGACGTTCGCAGGTCAACACGCTAAGGTCTGGCGGACTTGTGGATCATGGCTTCTCCAACAGGTCTTGTTCATCGAATTGCTTTGCATGAAGTCCGCTCAAATTTGGACTCTGTTGTTCACTGGTTCGGCAATCGTTTCCCCTTTTCTGACCGTTATTGCCCGTGATTCTGTATTAAGCGATACCCAGCAAACCCTGGTTCGTGCCTTGGCGGCTCCAGACAGCGCGCCGGATGAGGTGGGTGATGCCCCCGTTTCCGACGAAGCCCCGCAGGACTCCACGGCGACCCTGCAGGCCCCAATAGCAGGACCCAACGCCCTGAGCGGCGAACCGACCCAGACCCAGACCCAGCTGGCTTCTGCCCAGGGGCTGAATTGGCAACCCCTTTATCCTCAACCCTCCAGCGCGCCAACAGCCCCCCGGGGCAACAGGGGCTTGGTGCGCTCGGGTGACACCGTCCTTAGCGTTGCCCAGCGCTACGGCATGACTGTCAGTGATCTGTTGCGGCTCAATCCTGGTGTCGAAATGGCCAGCCTCACCCCTGGCATCCAGCTAAGGGTGGCCCCCACGGCCCCCATGCGTGCCCACATGCTGCTAGCCCTCAGGCCCTCTGGCAGTGGTGCCCTCAGCTGGCCCGATTTGCCGAACCTCCCCCAGCTCCCTCAAGCGCCCCTGCCCGGATCCGGGCCTGGTGACTACATCTGGCCGACCCAAGGGGTGTTCACCTCGGGATACGGCTGGCGCTGGGGTCGGATGCACAAAGGCATTGACATGGCTAACAGCACCGGCACGCCCATTGTGGCGGCCAAAGAGGGCAGGGTCAGCTTTGCTGGTTGGCACGATGGGGGTTACGGCTACCTGGTCGAGATCAGCCATGCCGATGGATCCACGACCCGCTACGCCCACAACAGCCGCCTGCTGGTCGGTCAAGGCCAGGAGGTGCGCCAAGGTCAGTTGATCAGCCAGATGGGCAGCACGGGCAACAGCACGGGGCCCCACCTCCATTTTGAGATCATCGCCCCGGGCATGGGAGCCATGAATCCCCTCAACTTCCTGCCCCGACGGGCCTGAGGCCAGCCCAGGTTACTGAGGGGCCATCCTCTACAATCAAGCCGTACCAAGGCTCGGTAGCTCAGCTGGTTAGAGCGTGGGATTCATAACCCCAAGGTCGGGAGTTCAAGTCTCCCCCGAGCCATCAAACGCTTGACCGTTGGCGCCAAGGTGTAGTAATTGGCTTGCCAATGATGGCAATTGTTGAACTGCAGTTTCGGAACGGCTGACGAGCTCAGATATCGCGCCGCTAAGGCAGCAGAAGAGATCAATCTCTGCCTACGCCCAAAGCGCTGGTCCAGTTTTCGCTTTCAGCTGACAGAAGGTAAGTCCTGCTACCGGAGCTGTCCCGCCTCCACCCACAGAGTGGGCAGGCCACAACGGGTCACAGGCGTGCAGGAGTTGGTGGGGACGGTGCAAACGCTCTGGCGCTACCCGGTCAAATCGATGCTCGGAGACTCTCCACAGCGGCTTGATGTGGAGGCCCGTGGCATCCGGGGCGATCGGGCCTATGCCCTGTGGGACCACGCCAGCGGCCGGGTGGCCAGCGCCAAAAACCCACGCCTCTGGCAAGGCCTACTCGGCTACCGCGCCCGCTTCCTGGAGGAGCCCGTGCCATCTGCGCCCCTGCCGCCGGTGCTGATCGGCCCGCAGCAAGGGGACAGGACCGCCGAGCTCTGCAGCAGT
>JBILDB010000172.1:0-5443 GCA_044352805.1 Cyanobium sp. | reverse complement strand
TTGCAGCGCCTTGAAGCCGCCCTTAACACCCACACCCGACTGGTTGTCCTCTCCCATCTGCTCTGGAACACCGGCCAGGTGATGCCGATTCCGGAGGTGGCGACGCTGCTGCAATCGCGTCAACCCCAGCCCTGGCTGCTGGTGGATGCGGCCCAGTCCTTTGGCAGCCTGCCTATGGAGGGTGCGGCCGATGCGGCCGATATCTACGCCTGTACGGGCCATAAATGGTGTTGTGGACCGGAGGGACTCGGAGTGGTGGCCGTCTCCGAGCGACTGTTGGCCGAAGGGCGTCCAACCCTGATCGGCTGGCGCAGCTTGAGCCAGGAAACCCAGGCTGGCAGTGGGGTCCACGCCGATGCCCGTCGCTTTGAGGTGGCTACTTCCTGCCTGCCCCTGTTCGCCGGTCTGCAGTGCTCGCTGCAGCTCCTGGAAGAGCAAGGTTCGGCTGAAGATCGGCTGGCCCTGATTAGGGAGCGCAGTCTTCAACTCTGGCAAGGTCTCCAGGCCAGTCCCCACTGGCAACCCCTGCTCCAGGTTGCGCCGCCGGCTGGACTGGTGAGCTTTACGGGGCGGGGCATCAGCGGGGCAACTAGCCAAGCAAGCCATCGCGCCCTGGTCACTGCCCTGGGCCAAAAGGGCATCTGGCTGCGCAGCTTGGAGGACCCTGCCTGCCTGAGGGCCTGCACCCATCTGGTGACCAGGGCCAGCGAGGTCGACCAGTTGCTCAGCCAGCTCAACCAACTCGCCGAACTGGCCTGAGTCAAGCCCCGACTTGGTCTGCTTCCTAAGCTGAGCTGAGGGCCCCACTCCCCTGCTGTGATGGGCCCCGCACGGCTTGGCGATCCGCGCGGTTCAAGCCACAAAAAAAGGGGGGCTTGGCGCCCCCCATGTTTATGCCATGGGAAAAGACCCCGGCCGAGGGCATCACCCGGCGGCGTCGGAGTCAAGGAAGGCGGCATGGATCCAGCCAGCCAGCAGGGCGCCGAGGATCGGGGCGAACCAGAACAGCCAGAGCTGGCCAACGGCTTCGCCACCCACCCAAAGGGCAACACCGGTGCTGCGGGCGGGATTGACCGAGGTGTTGGTGACCGGAATGCTGATCAGGTGGATCAGGGTCAGGGCCAAGCCAATGGGCACACCACCGAAGCCGCTGGGTGCCAGACGATCGGTGGCACCAAGAATGACCAGCAGGAAGAAAAACGTCAGGATTACTTCAATCAGCAATGCTGCCCAGAAGCCATAACCACCGGGGGAATGGGCTCCCCAGCCATTTGTTGCCAGAGGATTACTACCGCTGAGGCTGAAGCCTTCGCGACCACTGGCCACGGCGACGATTACACCGCCGGCGATGATGGCACCAAGAACCTGGGCCACCACATAGGCCAGCAAGTTGGAGCCGGGAAATTTACCGCTCGCCCAGAGGCCGAAGCTAACGGCAGGGTTGATGTGACAGCCTGAGATGTGACCAATGGCATAGGCCATGGTCAGCAGGGTCAAACCAAAGGCCAGGGAGACACCGAGAAACCCGAGACCAAGGGGATTGGCGCCGGCGTTGTCGTAGGGGAAATTGGCAGCCAAGACCGCACTGCCACAACCGCCCAGCACGAGCCAGAAGGTGCCGAATAATTCAGCAAGAAATTTTTTGGAGAGAGGAACAGCGGAAGCCATTCAGAGGGAAGTCTGCAACTGACCTCTGGATCATCGCAGATGCCACGGAAGACGCAAGACGTTGTGACGTCCGTAACACATTCGCCAAACCACAGCAGCTAAGGGCGAGCTGTACTTGATTGCAAATGACAACGATTTTACTTGATTCCTTCGCACTTCCTGAGCAATGCTTTGGGCAGGATCGGGGCATTCCCTTACGGCTTCCGTTTGGAATCGAACCATATTTGTGTGCTTTTCAAAGTCTGCGCCGGCCTAATCGCAGCCCCTGGTTCGTAGGCCCGTACTAGGACTGCGTTTTGTTGGAGTTGCCAAAAACGTTCTTCGGGATATGGTTAGGAAGTCGGCTCGACTTTCATTCGAGGCATCTCGGCTGGGAACGGGCTACACTTATCCGGAAGGATCATTCCCTTTTTCTTACCAACCCAAGCGGGTCCCTCAGCAATGCCAAAAGCGCCCCACTCCCTTTCCAGGCTGATGGTCGCCTCAGTCGCCACCCTCACCCTATTCGGCGCCGCCAACCAAGCCTTCGCAGCCACCACCGAAGAGCGCATCAAGGCGGCTGAAGCCAGCTGCCTTGAAGCCGCTGGCAAACTTGGCTGGCGCACCGACCTGGCCAAGGTCATCTCCGCCAAGGAAATCAGCGCCGAAAAGGTTGAAGTCGTCTACGACCTCACCAAGGATGGCAAGAACACGGCCCGCCTAACCTGCCCTGTTACCAACGGCCAGGCATCCTTTGCTGCACCGGTTGAGACTGCCGCTGTTCCCGAGCCCGCGCCTGCCCCCGAGCCCGTTGCCGAAGCTCCGGCAGCCAACCCAGTCAACCCCTGGTGGTTGCTGCTTCCCTTGGGTCTGGGCCTGGCCTCCTGGGCTGCCCTCCGTGGTCGCAACGAAGTTGCCGATGTCGAACCGATCCGCAGCGGTTCATACGTCAATCCAACCACCACCCCAGTGGCTACAACCACCACCGGTCGCCAGTGGTTTGTAGAAGCCAACGCTCCCGATGGCACCCTGGAAGTGCGTGAGCATGCCGACTACGCCTCCACCATCCTGCGTCGCGTCCGCAACGGCGATTCCGTTCAGGTGACTGGTGTCCGTCGTGGCGACTGGCTGGAAGTGGTCCAAGGCGGTTGGGTTCGTGAGGACCAACTGCGCTACGACCGCACCGCCATCCGCTTTAGCTGAGATTTTTTAACTGAGCTAAGCCTACCGAAGCTTGAATTGCACCATCCCCCAGGAAGGCGCTATCTAGCTTCATTTGATCTAATTCAAACCCCTGTGGCAACACGGGGTTTTTTTATTGGCTTGGCTGCGGATCTTCTCCGCAGCTGGTCTTCAGGCTTTGCGGGCCTGCAGCGCCCGCAAAGCCTCCTCCCGATCATCGAAATGGATCTTGGTGGTGCCGAGGATCTGATAGTCCTCATGTCCCTTGCCTGCAATCAGCACTAGGTCGGTGGGAGCGGCCTCGGCAATGGCTGTGGCGATGGCGGAGGCCCGATCCGCCTGGACCTGCAGCGGGGTTCCTGCCGGGATGCCGGCCAGCACATCCTCGAGGATGCGCTGGGGATCTTCGGTGCGGGGATTGTCGGAGGTGACGACCACCCGGTCGGCCAGCTGGGCGGCGATCGCCCCCATCTGGGGCCGCTTGCTGCGATCGCGATCGCCGCCGCAACCAAACACGCAGATCAGACGACCGTTGGTGAAAGGGCGACAGGCCCCGAGGGCGCTCGCCAAGCCATCGGGGGTGTGGGCGTAATCCACCAGCACCGAAGGAGCTGCGACGCCCTCGGGGGCGAGCACCTTTTCCATGCGCCCTGGCACCCCGCGGAAGCTCGCCAGCGCCGCCAGCAAGCCAGGCAGGGGTAAATCTTGCAGCTGCAGCACCCCAACCGCCTGCAGCAGGTTCATCAGGTTGAAGCGGCCCACCAGGGGGGAATGGAAGGGGCCGTCACCGCGGGGGCTGATCAAGTGGCCCCGCACGCCGTCCTCGCCCATCTGCAGATCGGCGATGCGCAACTCGGCGTTGGGTTGCTCCAATGAACTGCCCCAGCAGGGATGGCCCGCTGCAGCCAACTGGTCGGCCAGGCGCCGCCCCCAGGGATCATCGCTGTTGACCACGGCAGCCCCGGCCAGCAGGGGCGGGGCAAACAGCAGCGCCTTGGCTGAGAAGTAGGCCTCCATGGACAGGTGGTAGTCGAGATGGTCCTGGGTGAGGTTGGTGAACACGGCGCCGGCGAAACGGCAACCCGCAACTCGCTGTTGGTCGAGGGCATGGGAGCTGACCTCGATGGCGCCGATGCGGGCCCCTGCCGCGGCGGCCTGGGCTAGCTGGGCCTGCAGCACATCGGCAAAGGCGGTGGTGTGTTTCGCGCCGACACGATGGCCGGGCCAGCGATTTTCCAAGGTGCCGAACAGGGCCGTGGGTTGGCCGCAGCTGGCCGCCAGATGCTCGATCAGGTGGGTGGTGGTGGTTTTGCCATTGGTGCCGGTGACACCAATAAGGGCCAACTTCGAGCTGGGATGGTTCCAGAAGCTGGCGGCGAGCTCGCCCGCCCAGTACGCCACTGGCTCTGAGACCACCACCACGGGGTCTTCCGCCGCTGGCGGATCGGCGGCGGCGGCGGCGGGACCAATAACTGCCGCCGCCGCCCCGGCGGCCAACACCTGGCGCCAGAAGCAACCGCCATCCACCTGGCTGCCGGGCAGGCCAACAAAAAGGGTTCCGGCTCCTGCCTGGCGCGAATCACTGCAGAGGCTGACGATCGACGGGTTGCCAAGGCTGGGGGGCAGGGGCAAACCCACCTGATTCAACAGCGAATGGAGCGGCTGGGTCATGGCAGTGCCGGAGAACACAAGCTGGCGCCATTGTCGGCCGTGGCGGGACGGAGCTGGCAGGATTCAGGCCACGCCCTGCTGGCGCAGCCACTCTTGAAGGCGGGTCCCCGCCAAGCGCGGCGGCACCCAGGGCAGCTCCCGCATGGCTTGGCTGCCGGCCGCAGGCAAGGCCAGCAACGGCACCCGCTCGCCATAGCGGGCCTGGAGTGCGGGGTCGGCATCAATATCCACCAGCTGGAGGTTGGGGGCCGGATTCAGGGCCTGCAGGCGTTCGTGCAGCCCCTCACAGAGACAACAACCCTGGCGGGTAAACAGCAATAAATTCAGCATCAGAGGCTCGGCATCAGTCCGGCACCGGATCGCAGCCGCAGGGGGTGAAAGGGTGGCAGCGCAGTAGGCGCCGCAAGGTCAACCAGCCGCCCCGCCAGGCCCCATGGCGCCTGATGGCCTCCAGGCCGTAGCTGCTGCAGCTGGGGATGAAGCGGCAGCGGGGTCCCAACAACGGCGAGAACCAGCGGCGATAGAAGCCGATCAGGGCCAGCAACAGCCAAGCGATGGGCCCAGGGGTCCGTGACCCTGGGGTCTGTGACCCAGGGGTCAGTGACCCAGGGGTCAGTGACCCAGGGGTCAGTGACCCAGGGGCCAATGGCCCCCGGGCCGGCGAGGGGATTGGGCGGAACCCGAGAGCTTTCGGGCCAACCGATAGGATCGACCGCTGGTGCGTCAAGGCCGGTCCCTGGGATCTACCCAGCTTGCCCTGCCGAGGACCCGTGCCTCACGACGACCGTTCCATTCGCCTGTTTTTTTCCCATGTCCAGATACCGCGGCCCTCGTTTGAGGATTACGCGGCGCTTGGGAGACCTTCCCGGTCTCACCCGTAAGTCCGCCAAGCGGGCTTATCCCCCCGGTCAGCACGGCCAAGCCCGTCGCAAGCGCTCCGAAT
>JBILDB010000171.1:0-5445 GCA_044352805.1 Cyanobium sp. | reverse complement strand
CCGATGGGGCATGCCGGGGGTGCAGTGTAGTGAGCAACATGTCGGCGCCCGAGCTGGGCGGGAGGTTGGGGTGTCCTTGAACGTGGTGGTGGTGCTGGACGACCGGGAGCGGTTGCGCGCCCTGCGGCAGGAACTGGCGGCAGTGGAGCCTCCCCTGCAGCAATTGGTGGCCATTGGCCCTGGCGAAACGGATCCGGCCACAGTCGAACGGCTCGATCCCACAACGGCCCGCCGCCGCCGCCAGCGGTCAATGGCCCGCTGGCTCCTGCCCTTCGGCTTCCTGGCGGGCCTCACGTTCACCCAGATCACCGATTTGCACACCTTCTCCGCCCTCGGCCCCTGGGGCGAACCCGTAGTTGGGGGACTGTTGGGTTTGGTATCCGGCTGGATGGGCAGCTTTGCCGCCGCCTTCAGCGTGGCCTCCGAGGATGCTGATCGGGTGCGGGGCCTGCGCAATCGACTGGAGGAAGGCCAGTGGCTGCTGCTGCTGGAACCAGCGGCTGGCCAAGAGATTCCTTGGACCACAGTGCAACGGGCCCGTCCCAAGGCGGTGGTGCGGCTGGGGGAGACTTAGAACCCGTTTGGACGGCTTGGAATGCTGTTGCGCGAAACCTTGTCGGAAGGGAGCCCCTGGGCCCTGGCCCTGGAACCTGTGCTGGCGGCCGCCGAAACGGCCCTGCGGACCTGGCAACCCGTCTGGACAGGTTTTTTGAGCGCCGCGGTACGCGAAGAAGCAGAAATCCGGCTGGGTAGCCTCAGTGAGTTGACCCTGGTCAGCGATGGCGGCTATCCCGGCAGCGAACGCCGCCAACTGCTTTTGCGACGCACCGAAGCCTTGCTGCCGGCGGACGATCAGCCCCCCCGGGTGATGGGTCTGGAGCTCGCCGGGAACTTTCTTTTTGATCCCGCTGCCGCAACTGATTTCCGCCAGGCCCTGATCAACGTCGGTGCCCGGGACGATCAAATCGGCGATCTCTGGCCCCGCGGTGACCGCGGTGCCCAGGCCATTGTTAGCGCCGAGCTGGCCCAGAAACTGGAAGGCAGCGAGGGGCTGGTACGCACCGTGGCAGTGCGCTTTGAGCTGCGGCCTGTGGCTGAACTGGCCTTGCCGGCACCGCGGCCCCTGCGCGACCTGCACACGGTGGAGGCCTCCCAGCGCCTGGATGCGGTGGCCTCGGCGGGATTCGGCCTCTCCCGCAACCGCATGGCAACCCTGATTCGGGAGGGGGCCGTCCGCATCAACTGGAAGGTGGTGACCAGCCCCAGCCGGGAACTGGCGGTGGGGGAGCGGGTGCAGCTGGAGGGTCGGGGGGAGTTGAGAGTCGAGGGCGTCAGTGAAACGAAACGGGGTCGCTGGCGGATCCATCTGATTCGCTCCTGACGGGCTGATTCGCTCCTGACGGGGGTCCAGCTCTTCTTGGCGCCGGAGCCGCTGCCGACGCAATGCTGCCTTTGAGGTCGCGCCGCCGCAGGAGAGCCGACTGGGCTGGTGCTAACTTCTTTCTGTCAGCAGAAACACTGGATTAGGTTCTTCGGCAGCCCAGCGGCCACCTGGCTTCCAGGCGATGAGTCGGGCGATTAGCTCAGAGGTAGAGCACTACCTTGACACGGTAGGAGTCACTGGTTCGATTCCAGTATCGCCCATTTTTTCAATTCTTTTGGCAGGTTCTTTTATGGCCACCGAGGCCCTCCCAACGACCGTGGTCCTGGGTCTGGGCAGGTCCGGCATCGGTGCCGCCCGGCTGCTGCGTTCCCAGGGGCATGGGGTGTTGATTGTCGAAAGCCGGGACAACGGGGACCTGCGGGCCCAAGCAGAAGGCCTGGCCAGCGAAGGCATCGACGTACTGCTGGCTGCCCCCTTAACCCCTGAAACTTTCGGAGGCCTGCCGCGGCCCGAGCGGGTGGTGGTCAGCCCCGGCATCCGCTGGGACCATCCCCTGCTGCTGGCCTGGCGCCGTCAAGGCATCCAGGTGGAAGGGGAACTCAGCTCCACGTGGCGAGCAACGGCCGGGACCCCCTGGATCGGCATCACGGGCACCAACGGCAAGACCACGGTGACCCATCTGGTGCATCACCTCCTCAGCGAGGCCGGACTGGATGCCCCCCTCTGCGGCAATGTCGGCATCTCGGCCGCCGAACTGGCCTTGCAACGCCAGGCGCCCGGCGCCAAGGCTCCGGACTGGTTGGTGGTCGAAGTCAGCAGCTACCAGATTGAAGCGGCACCGGAACTGGCACCCGCCATCGGGGTCTGGACGACCCTCACCCCCGATCACCTAGAACGCCACGGCACCATCGAGGCCTATCGGGCCATCAAACGCAGCCTGATCGAACGCTCCCAACGGCGCATTTTGAATGCCGACGATCCCGACCTGCGCTCCCAGGCGCCGAGCTGGGAGCGGGTCGACTGGGTCACAGCGGGTTGCGCCAGCGATCTGCCAGCGGGTATGGACCCCCTGCTTTGGATTGCGGACGGACTGGTGCAAGGACGCTCTGGACCCCTGTTTGCGGCCGACTGCCTGGCCATGCCAGGGGCCCACAACCGCCAGAACATGTTGCTGGCCACCGCCGTCGGCCTGCACGCCGGTCTGACCCCTGGGCAGATGGAAGCGGCCTTGCGTTGCTTTGCCGGTGTGCCCCATCGCCTCGAACGTCTACGGCAACTTGGGCAAGTCACCTGGTACAACGACAGCAAGGCCACCAATTACGACGCTGCCGAAGTAGCTCTCAAAGCATTGGCTGGTCCCCTGGTGGTGCTGGCCGGAGGCCAATCGAAACAAGGCGATTCCAAGGGCTGGTTGGCCCAACTGCGCCAGCAGGCCGCAGCGGTGGTGGTCTACGGGGCCGCTGCCGCAGAATTTGAAGCCCTGCTCCGCCAAGACAGCTACCCGGGCCAGCTGCATCGGGTCGAAGGACTGGAGCAGGCGGTACCGCTGGCGGCCGGCCTGGCGAAGGCCATTGGTATAACCAACGTATTACTATCCCCCGCCTGTGCCAGCTTCGATCAATACAGCGATTTCGAAGCCCGCGGCGACCATTTTCGGGCCCTTGTGGCCGCACTTTGATACTTCAGCCCCCTGGAGCGCCATGAACCACTGGTTAATGAAAAGCGAACCAGATGTCTACGGCATTGATCACCTCAAGGCCGAAGGCACCACGCTCTGGGATGGCATCCGCAACTATCAAGCCCGCAATTACATGCGCACGATGGCCATCGGTGACCGGGCCTTTTTCTATCACTCCAATATCACCCCACCCGGCATTATTGGCCTGATGGAAGTTGTTGAAGTCGGTCTCACAGATCCCAGTCAGTTTGATCCGCAATCCAAATACTTTGATCCCGCCTCAAAGCCGGAAGCTCCGCGCTGGGATTGTGTGCGGCTGGCCTATCTGGCGAGCTTCGCCCCGCTTTTTTCCCTGGACCGCCTGCGCGCCGAGTTCAGCCCCGACGAATTGGCGGTGGTGCGCCGCGGCAACAGGCTTTCGATTCTGCCGGTGCCCGAGGCAAGCGCTACCCGCCTCTACGAATTGCTAGGGGCGCCGGGCTAGGTCGCTCGCTGGGCTCAACAGGGGCAAGGCGGAGAGCACCTAAGGCGGCTACAAAGGCCGCCGTCGCCCCGGCCTCCCAATGCCCCTCCAGGCCCCGAACCCCGGGTTCCGGGGTCAAGACGAAACCAAGGCACCACTGGCTCCGATCTCCCTCCAGGCTCAACCAAAGCTGGCCCTCACCAGCCAGACGAGTCTCAAATTCAAGGCTCAAAGCCTCCTCCGCCAGCAATTGATCCACCAAGCCAGCATGTTGTTGGACCAACTTGGCGACAGCCCTTTGCAAGGCTTGCGCCTCGACCAGAGTCAATTCCGCCGCCCAGTGGCGCCCCCCCACTAACAGGGGAAACGGTGACTTAAGGGGGTTGAAGGCCAGTCGCCAACCCTCCCCTTCCCCAACCTGCACAGCGCGATCAGCCGGGCAGCAGGTCAGGTTGGTCCTGCTCGTCGCTGAGCTCGATGATGGCCCGTTGCACAGGTTTGATCATCGAATCGTCGAGCAGTCCGTCGAAATCATCGAAACGTCGTTGCTTGGCCCGAAAGGCGATGCGCACAGTGGTGAGGTAACGATTGCTGGAATGACGAATCAGGCTGTCGGCCCGCTTGGCCAGTTCCTTGGGGTTCAGATCACTGCTGGTGAGCATCTCGGAAGGCTTCTTTAATGCCAACTTAGGGCAGCACTCCACGGCGGCTTGACCTCCCTCCCCATGCCGGGCACCCTCGCCATTGATCTCGGCAGCAGCACCACGGTGGTGGCTTGGCAGGAGGCTGGTGCACCGCCCCGGCTGCTGGAACTGCCCCCCTACAGCGGCTCCAACCCCACGACCATTCCGAGCCTGCTCTGGCTCAGCCATCCCCAGCAACGTCGTCCCCTCATCGGTCGCCAGGTGCTCGACGCCGGCCTGGCCGACCAGCCAGGCCCAGGGCTGCTGCGGGATTTCAAGCGGCGAATCGGCCAAAGTGCCGCCAGCGCTGGCCCCTGGCCCGAGCGGGACCAGCCAGGGGGGATGCAGGAGTCGCCCTGGCTGGATCCCGAAGCGGCCGGCGCCCTGCTACTGCGCTGTGTCTGGGAGGCCCTACCGGCCGAGCTGAGCCCGGATCGCCTGGTGTTGACGGCCCCCATCGAGACCTACCGGGGTTACCGCCAATGGCTAGAGCGGGTCAGCCGGGAGCTGCCCGTTGCCGAAGTGGCCTTGGTGGACGAACCGACCGCAGCGGCGATCGGGGCCGGTCTGCCCCCGGGTAGCCGGGTGCTGGTGGTCGACGGCGGGGGCGGCACATTCGATCTTTCGCTAGTGGCGCTGGAAGGGGGTGAGGGCCGGGCGGCCCCCATCGCCCAGCTCCTGCGCTTCGCTGGGCGCGACCTGGGGGCGAGCGGCCAGGCCCTGCGGACGGCCCGGGTGATCGGCAAGGCGGGGGTGGCCCTGGGGGGCCGCGATCTGGACCGCTGGATCGCCTCCCATCTCTGCCCCGATGTCGCGCCGGATCCGGCCCTGCTCACGGTGGCCGAGGCAATCAAATGTCGCCTCAGTGAGAGCGAAGAGGCCCTGGGCCTGTGGCTGGATCCATCCGGCACAACCCAGGAACTGCGCCTCGATCGCCCCCGCCTGGAAAAGCTTCTGGTGGAAGAGGGCCTGCTGTCCCAGCTGGACGCCCTGCTCGATTCCGTGCTGGCGGCCGCCCGCAGCGAAACCCTGGCTGGCCCCGCCATCGCAGCGGTGCTAACAGTGGGGGGCTGCAGCCAGCTGCCCCTGCTGCGCCGCTGGCTGCAGGAGCGGCTCCCCGGGGTACCCCTGCAGAGCAATAGACCAATCGAAGCTGTCGCCATGGGGGCGCTTGCCCTCACCCCCGGAGTGACCCTGCGGGATGTGCTGGCCAGGGGAGTCTCCCTGCGGTGCTGGG
>JBILDB010000010.1:0-17664 GCA_044352805.1 Cyanobium sp. | reverse complement strand
GCCCGCATCCAGGTCGCCCCCTGGGCCGTTTCCTCCGCCGGTTGAAAGATCAACCGCACCCTGGCCTTGAGCTGATCCGACACCGAAGCGAGCAGGGCGGCCACGCCCAGTCCCACGGTGGTGTGGATGTCATGGCCGCAGGCATGCATCAGGCCCTGGTGAGACGAGGCCCAGGGCAGGCCGGTGCGCTCTTCGATCGGCAAGGCATCCATATCCACCCGCAAGGCCACCAGCGGGCCGCCCGCCGGACCCAACTCGCCCACCACCCCCGTGCGGCCGACGGCTTCGCTCACCTGCCAGCCCCAGCGGCGCAATTCCCCAGCCACCAAAGCGGCCGTCTGCTGTTCGTGGCCGCTCAGTTCGGGATGGCGGTGGAAGTGGCGACGCAGCTGGATCAACTCGGGCAACAGCCCGGCCAAGGTCTCCTCCAGCCCCAGGTCAACCCAGTCGCCAGGAGGGATCTGCAGGGGATCCGCTGGGGAATCGCAGGCTGGGGAGACGGTCATGGCTGCAATCATCGGCCCAGGGCCAGAAACTGGCTCAGAGCCTCGACGGCATCGGGGGGCCAGCGCCGTATCTGCCGCAGCCATTCTTCCTGGCGGTAGCGGGGGTCGAGCCCGAAGGCAGCGGCCCAATGGCTCTCGGCTTCACCACGGCCACCTCGCTGCCAGAGCACGGCGGTCAGACCGGCCCGTGCATCAGCAAAGAGGGGATGGCGTCGGATCAAACGCCGCAATTCCTGTTCGGCTTGATCACCCTGCCCGAGCTGGAAGGCGGCCAGGGCGGCGCTGGATCGGGCCATGGCGAAATCGGGCCTGGCCTCGGCCGCCGCCTCGAAATTGCGGCGCGCCGCATCCCAGTGCCCAAGGGAGCCCTCGACGTTGCCCATGTTGTAAAGGGCGGAGGCGTCCAGGGGATCCCGCTCCAGAATCCACTGGTAGTCAGCGGCGGCAGCCTGCCAGAGCCCCAGGGATTCCTCGGCGGTGCCGCGGTTGAGATGGGGATCCGTTTGATTGGGAGCCAGGGCAATCGAGCGGCCCTGGGCGGCGATTGCTCCGGGGGCATCCCCCAGGGCAAGAAGCACGTTGCCCCGGTTGCTCCAGGCCGCCGCATCCTCTGGGGCCTGGTCGAGAACCGCGTCCCAAAGGGGAAGGGCTGCGTCGAAACGACCCTCACGGCTGGCTCGAAGGGCCTCCCGAAACAATTCCTCGCTGGCCGCCATGCCGCTTTTGGGGCCCGCTGGGTTGACCACCCCACTGGCAAGAGCCTTGGCGGGCAGGGGCAGCAACAGGCCCACGCACCACAGCCCCAGGGCCAACCACACCAGAAGGGATCGCCTCATGCCGCTACCCCCTTGGGGTCGCCGAGGTGGGCCCGGCCCGCAGGGGTGACCAACCGGCCGCGCGGCGTGCGCTGCAGGAAGCCCACCTGCAGCAAAAAGGGTTCCACCACCGTTTCCAGGGTCGCCGGGTCCTCGCCCAGGCCAGCCGCCAGGGTTTCCAGTCCTACGGGTCCGCCGCCGTGGCCGTCTAGCAGCAGTCGCAACAGGCGGTGGTCAGAGGCATCCAGGCCCATCGAATCGACCCGATGCAGCCGCAGGGCCTCGGCCACCAGCTGGCGGTCGATGAAATCGTGGCCCCCCACCGCCGCCACATCCCTGACACGCCTGAGCAAGCGATTGGCGATCCGGGGCGTGCCACGGCAACGACGGGCCACCTCCTGGGCCGCATCGGGGGCAAGATCCATCAGCAACAGACGAGCGGCCCGTTCGACGATGGCCCGCAGATCGTCGAGGCCGTAGAACTCCAAGCGATGCAGCAAACCGAAACGGTCACGCAGGGGTGAACTCAGGGAACCCGCCCTCGTAGTGGCCCCCACGAGGGTGAAGGGGGGCAACTCCAGGCTGCGGGTGCGGGCGGTGGTGCCCTTGCCGACGGTGAGGTCGAGCCGGCAATCCTCCATCGCGGGGTAGAGGATTTCTTCGGCGACCCTGTTGAGGCGGTGGATCTCGTCGATGAACAGCACCTCGTGGGCCTGCAAGTTCACCAGCAGACCGACGATGTCGCGGGGGCGTTCCAGGGCGGGGGCACTGGTGATGCGGCAACGCACCCCCAACTCCTCGGCCAGCACCAGGGCCATGGTCGTCTTACCCAAACCGGGCGGGCCGTAGAGCAGCACATGATCGAGGGCTTCGCCGCGGCCCCGGGCCGCAGCGACGGCGATGCCTAGCACCTGCTTGAGTTCGCTCTGACCGATGTAATCCGCCAGCCGCCGCGGCCGCAGACTGTCCTCCCGACCTGAGAGTTCAGCCTCGCCAGCGGCCGGATCAAGCAGCTGCGGCCTCGGGGGCGCAGCAGGCTTGGCCCGATCACCACCGGGAAGGGGAGAGGGGCCTGAAGACACGATCGCCATATCCATGAGGGTAACGGCTGCGGCCATCCCCCAGGTCCCAAAGCCCAACTACTCTCTGAGGATTGGCTGAACTCAGGGGGCCATCCATGGCGAAGGGACCCGGGAGACAGGGGGGTGGCAAGCCCAAGGATCCGGCCCACAAACTGTTGGCCGACAACCGCTTCGCACGCCACCAGTACGAAATTCTCGAAACCTTGGAGACCGGGATCGAGCTGCTCGGCACGGAAGTGAAATCCATTCGTTCGGGCCAGGTGAACCTGCGCGACGGTTTCTGTCTGATCCGCAATGGCGAGATGCAACTCCACAACGTGCACATCTCGCCCCACAGCCACGCCGGCCGCTTCTTCAACCACGAACCCCTGCGGGTGCGCAAACTCCTGGCCCATCGCCGCGAACTCGACAAGCTGCGCAGCGCCCTAGACCAGAAGGGCCTCACCCTGATTCCGCTCAATCTCCACCTCAAGGGGTCCTGGATCAAGGTGACCGTGGGGCTGGGCAAGGGGCGCAAGCTGCACGACAAGCGCCAGGAAGAAAAGCGCAAAGTGGAAGCGAAGGAAGCCCGCGCGGCCATCGCCCGCCTCTGAAGCGGGTCCCCTCCTTTGTTTAGCTGGCCCTCAGGGTCGGGCCGGGGCAGGCGGTGGCGCCGCAGGGGTTGCTGGAGCCACAGGAGTTGACAGAACCCCACCCTGGCCTGGGGCCGGCTGGGGTTGGCTTGGTTGGGTTGGAGGGGGTGGAGAAACCGAGGGAGCTGGCGGGGGAGGCACCGGGGCATCCCCGCCGGGAGCGGCCGAAGGACCCGCTGATTCCGCGTCTGCGCCGGGTGCAGGGGTGTCTGGCTCCTCTTCCCCCTCAGGGGGGGGCGGGGTGTCGCCGGCCGTGGGAGGAGCAGGCACAGGGGGATCGGCCCGCAAAGAAAGGCTGATGCGGGCCGGGGCCACCCCCTCATTGGTCACTAGCAACTGGACCGGCAGGCGGACCTGTTGCCCGAGGCTGAGGACCCGCAGGGGCCCCTTGGGGGCTATCAATGAGCCATCGGCCCCGTAGACACTCATCTGCAGCAACGGCGAGCCATTGACCCCCAGCACCAAAGCGTGACCGGTGGGAAGCCGGATCGGAAACAGGCGGGCGCCACTGGCTGGGACATCCGCCGAAAGCAGCTGGGTAGCCTGGGTGGGGACCTCAATGGGCTCGATGCGCACGTTCTCGAGGGTCTGATCAGCGGCCGCATACCAAAGCTGGCGGAACGGCTCCGCCGGCATGTCCTGGCCGTTCCGCCCGGGCAGAAGGCTCTGGGTACTGCCTGAAACCAGTTGCTGCAGTACCTCTGTGCTCAGGCCCTGGGCCAGAAAGGATTCCTGACGCCGCTTCCAGTCCCCCGAACTGAAGCTGCCCAAACGACGGCGGAGGGCCATCGGCAGCTGCTCCACCCGCGCCAGCCAATCCTCAGCCAACTGGTTCCAGACCCGCCGCAGGGGGGCATCCTCCAGCGAATCGGTGGGCAGGCGCCCCCGGCGCTCGGGATATTGGGCCAGCAAATTGGCATCGACCAGGCTGAGGAACCAGCCGCGGTCCACTTGCATCGCCCGCAGCCGGCTGAGCAACTGTTGTCGTTGGTCCACCTCGGTCGGTGGCAGGCTGGCCCCGCCGGAAGGCTCCTCGGTGGGGGCCAGGGCTGCAGGAGCCTGGGGCTTGCCCCGACCCAGCCACCACCAGCCCAGGGCCGTCCCGGCCAGCACCGACAGCACCAAGGCGATTAGAACCGGCCAAAGCCCGCCCTCCGCCGCCCTCTCCCGGTCCTCCTGCCGGCGCCGCTTCCGCAACTGTCGCTGGTCTTGGGGCGACGATTCCAGGGGGGCAGGCTCGCTCCAGGGATCGTCCAAGGGCGATTCCACAACGCCAGGGCCAGCGCCAGCGCCAGGGCCAGCGCCAGGGCCAGGCGGCAATGGCTGTTTCAGCGGGGCCTGCTGGGGGGGGCTGCCTGGGGCGACAGCAGGATTGAGGGCCGCTGCTGGGGCCGCTACTGGGGCCGCTTCCGTCCAGGGAAGTGGTTGGGCAGGCTCAACCGGCGGCCGGGAATGGTCCACAGGCGGGGGCACCAGTACCAACGTGCGGTCAGCGCGAGGCACAGGACCGGTGCTATCTGGCATGGCCAGGGCCTGGAAAGCCGCCAGGGCTTGGGCGGAATTGGCGTAACGGCGCCTGGGATCCAGACTCACCAGGCGGCTGATTTGGCTGGCCAGAGCGGGCTCGGTCTCCAGGGCCGCCGGCCAGCGCCACTCCAGGCTGACGGGATCGAGCAGGGCTTCGGGAGCATCGCCGCTGAGCAGCACCATGGCGACCACCCCGAGGGAGTAGAGATCCATCCAGGGCTGGGGAGCGTCACCCGCCAGCTGCTCGGGCGGGGCATAGCCGGGGGTGGCCCCGCCGGGATCCGCCGCCTCAGCTAGACCCCTTAACAGGCCGAAATCAAGCAGCACCGGCTGGCCATCACGATCGCGGCGCAGCAAATTGGCTGGGGTGAGATCCCCATGGATCAGCTCCTGGCCATGCAGCACTACCAGTACGGGCAGGAGCTGACGCAACAGCAGCAACACCTCGCCA
Organism: Cyanobium sp.; assembly: GCA_044352805.1. GTDB lineage: Bacteria > Cyanobacteriota > Cyanobacteriia > PCC-6307 > Cyanobiaceae > Cyanobium. Next base: position 12,651 of record JBILDB010000010.1, on the reverse strand, counting down.
GCACCGAAGACCAATTGGCGGTCGCGGCGGGCAGCCAGCAGTTGGCCGTAGGTGCGGCCCCCCTGCCATTCGCGCACCAACCAAAGGGCCCCTTCCACCTCAATCGCGGCCCCAAAGCGGGGTACCTGGGGATGGAGCACCCCTTGCAAACGGGTCCAAAGCTGGCGGACTCGCTCTTGGTCCCGCTCTGCTCCGACCCGGCGCAACACCACAGGGGCCTCCGCTGCCAGGCTGTCTGTACCGAGCCAAAGGCTCCCCTGGGGACCCTGGGCTTCCGAAAGCAGCCGTTCGAGGCGATAACGGCCGCCGATGAGTGAACCAGGGTCACCGGTCGTCATTGACCGGGCTCCGGGTCGGGTTTGCGAGGCATCTCCAAGCCCTTACTGGTCAGCCAATCCCGGTCGTAGAGACGGGAGCGATAACGGTCGCCGCTGTCGCAAAGCACGGTGACGATGCGGTGGCCAGGTCCGAGCCGGCGGGCGGTCTCAACGGCCGCGGCCACATTGATGCCCACCGAGCCTCCCATGTAGAGACCCTCCTGCCAGAGCAGCTCGTAAATCGTGCGCAGGGCTTCGGGATCGTCGATGCGCACGGCGTCATCGATCGGAGCGCCTGCCAAGTTGGCGGTGACGCGACTGTTGCCGATGCCCTCGGTGACCGAGCTGCCCTCGGCTTGCAACTCGCCGCTGGTCGCCCATTGGTACAGGGCACTGCCGTTGGGATCGGCCAGGACACAACGCAGACTTGGGCGCCGCTCCTTGAGGAAAAGGGCGACGCCCGCATAGGTGCCCCCCGTGCCGGTCGCCGCAACCCAGGCATCCACCTGGCCTTCGCATTGCTCCCAAATCTCAGGGCCGGTGCTGTCGAAGTGGGCCTGACGGTTGGCGAGGTTGTCAAATTGATTGGCCCAAACGGCGCCAGGGGTTTCGGCGGCAATACGGCCCGAAAGCTTGACGTAATTATCTGGATTGGCATAGGGGACGGCCGGCACCGTACGGACCTCCGCCCCCAGGATGCGCAGTTGGGCGATCTTTTCGGCTGACTGGGTCTCAGGGATAACGATCAGACAGCGGTATCCGCGGGCATTGCAAAGGTGGGCCAAGCCGATCCCCGTATTGCCGGCCGTGCCTTCGACCACGGTGCCACCTGGATGAAGTTGGCCATTGGCCTCGGCCGCCTGCAGGATGCCCAGGGCGGCCCGATCCTTGACGGAGCCCCCAGGGTTCATGAACTCGGCCTTGCCGAGGATGTCGCAACCGGTGAGCTCGCTGAGGGCCCGCAACCGGATCAAGGGGGTACGGCCCACGGCGCCCGTGAAACCATCAGTGATGCCGGCCATGGCGGTGGATGGGGCGGACAATGTCGATCGCGTGGTGATGGTAGGGGGGGCGCGCTATCGACGGGATCCCGCCCCGACGGCCAGGGGCTGGGGATCGGCATCTGTTTAGGGTGTGGGTTAGATGGTGGCCTGGCCGTGGACCTCTCCAGCAACCACCGCTGGCGCAGCATCCGCCAGCAAACTGAGCAGTTGCTGGCTCCCTTGGAGCCCGAGGACCTCTGCCTGCAGGGCATGCCGGATGCCAGTCCCCCCAAGTGGCACCTGGCCCACACCAACTGGTTCTTTGATTGTTTTGTCCTGACGCCCCACCTTGAAAGGTGGCCCGGCCTCGATCCCCTTTGGGGCCATCTGTTCAATTCCTATTACGAGGCCGCTGGCTCCCGCCATCCGCGCCCCCAGAGGGGTCTGCTCACCCGGCCAGGCTTGGAGGCGATTCTGGACTGGCGCCGACGGGTCGACGACGGGCTGGCCCAACTGCTGGAGGGCCAATCGCAGCGATCGACCGCAGTGGCTGGGGACCTGGAGGCGCTGGTGGAACTGGGCCTGCAGCACGAGCAGCAGCACCAGGAACTGCTGCTGATGGACCTGCTCGACGGCTTCAGCCGCAGCCCCTGCGAGCCCACCTATCGCCCCGCGGCGGCAGGTCCTGAAGCCGACTTTGGGGCCGCCTGGCGCACCTCAGGGCCCAGGGGCCGACCAGGTTGGTTGGAGCACCCAGGAGGCCTGGTGGCGATCGGCCACGGGGGAGAGGGCTTGCATTTGGATGAATTCCATTTTGATAACGAAGCGCCTCGCCACCGGGTCTGGCTGGAACCCTTCGCCATCGCCGATCAACTGGTGACGAACGCCGAATTCGCCGCCTTCCAAGCCGACGGCGGCTACCAACGCCCCGACCTCTGGATGAGCGAGGGGTGGGCGATATGCCAAGCACGTCAATGGCAAGGTCCCTGCTATTGGCGTGAAGACGACGAATTCACCCTGGCGGGGCGCCAGCCCCGCCAGGCTCATGCCCCCGTGCGCCATCTGAGCTGGTTTGAGGCCGATGCCTATGCCCGCTGGTGTGGCAAGCGCCTAGCCAGCGAGGCCGAATGGGAGGTTGCCTGCGAACGATTCGGTCCCGACCTGGGCCAGGCCTTCGGGGTGTTGTGGCAATGGACCGGCAGCCCGTACAGTCCCTACCCAGGATTTAGACCAGCCCCTGGTGCGGTGGGTGAATACAACGGCAAATTCATGTCCTCCCAGTTTGTACTGCGAGGCAGTGGCTACATGACACCGAAGTGCCATTCTGGGCCCCAGCGGTGCACGTACCGCAACTTCTTCCCACCTGCGAGCCGCTGGATGGCCTCTGGAATACGACTGGCCCAACAAGGCAGCCAGCCATGATCCTGTCTTTAGCGAACCCCACGGGTAAAGCCAAAAGCGAGGGGGGCCCCGAGTCGGATGGGCCCGAGCTGATCGATCTCCACCCCGCCGTGGCGGACATGGAAAGGTTGGTCATAGATGGTTTATCTGGCCAACCCCGTCAGCTTCCAGCCTGGTTTCTTTATGACGCTGAGGGTTCGCAGCTGTTCGAGCGCATCTGCGAACAACCCGAATACAGCCTGACGCGCAACGAAACCAAGCTGCTTGAAGAACGGGCCGGGGAAATGGCCCAGGCCCTTGGCCAAGGCATCGACAAACAACCGGTTCTGGTCGAATTCGGTGCGGGCAATCTCCGCAAGGTGGGCCCCTTGCTCAAGACCCTGCGGCCGGCCGCCTACGTGGCCCTCGACATCAGCGCCGACCACCTGGCGCCGGCCTGCCGGGCCCTGCAGGCGCGGCATCGGGACGTACCGGTGCTGGGCATCTGCTGCGATTACGCCAACATCGACCAGCTGCCCCCCCATCCCCTGCTGGAAGATCGGCCGCGGGTGGGCTTCTATCCAGGCAGCTCCCTGGGCAACTTCGATCGCCCCCAGGCCCGCTTGTTGTTAACCCACTTTGCCGAGCTCCTGGGCCCAGACGGCCGACTATTGATCGGCATCGACCAACCTCGAGAAGCGGCCCGCCTGGAGGCGGCCTACGACGATGCCGCCGGAGTTTCAGCAGCCTTCGCCTTCAATCTGCTGCGCCGTCTCAACCGCGAGCTGGCTGGCAACTTCGACCCTGCCGGCTTCCGTTACCAGGCCCAATGGGAGCCAACCGCCAGCCGCATCGCCATGGCCCTGGTCAGCCGCCGCAACCAGATCGTGGATCTGGCCGGCCGGCGCTGGAGCTTTAGCGCCGGCGAGCCCCTAATCACCGAATACAGCGTTAAGTACACCCCTGAAGCCTTCCTCGCCCTAGCGGCAGAGGCGGGCTGGCTTCCCTTGGGGCGCTGGAGCGACGGCGACGATGACCTGTCGCTCCACCTATTGGTCCAAAGCTAGTTGCAGTAACCTATGCAGCACTGCAACCATGCCCATCCAACCCTGTAGCGGAATCAGCCATGAGCCGTGAGGACCAGCGCCAGGCGATGCGCTCGCTGCGGGAGGGACTAATCGAAGAGCTGGAAGAGCTCTACCGCCAAGCCTTCGATCGCATCTCTGAGCACGACTTGGGCGAAGGCGCCATCGCCCGCCTCACCCAGCTGTTGCTGCGCTCCCGCGAGGCTGCCATCACGCCCCTGCAGCAAGAAATCGAAGCGCCCCTGATCACCAGCGCCCCCGCCACCCAAAACCCATGAGCGGCAGCAGCAATTGGCTTGAGGAATTGGAAGCCCGCCTAGATAGGCAACTCGAATCCTTTCTCAAGTCCAATCCCCAACAGGAAGCCCTCTTGGCCGAGCAACAGGCCCGCGAACGCCAGCAAAGCCTGCGAAGTCAGCGTCTCGATCTGAAACAAGAGGCAGAATTGCAACGCCAGGGCTTGTTACGGCTGGCCAGTGAAATCCGAGCCTGGCAAGAGCGGGTGCGGCGGGCCCGCAGCGCCGGCGCCGACGCCCTAGCCGATCGGGCTGAGTCCCACATCAACGAATTGATGGAGCAGGGGCGCTGTCGCTGGGAGACCTTGGCGGAGGTGGGCCAGCGCTTCAGCGCAGTCGAGCTGGAATTGCGCGACATGGCCCCACCGAGCGCCGAGGGCCCTGGCCAGGCCTCAACCTCCCCCCCCGGCGACGGCAGCTCCCCAAGCCAGGCGAAGCCGGAATCCTCCCCCCAGGCCGATCTGGAGTCCGATTGGGCCGCCTTCGAAACCCACCAGGACCTCCAGGAACTGCGGCGCAAAATGCAGCGCTGACCAAGCAGCGATGGATTTCCTGCTCGCCAAACTGCTGCCCACTTTCTTCTATCCCCTTAGCCTGGCCCTGCTGCTGCAATTTGCTGCCCTGCTGGGTCGGCAGCGGCGCTGGAGTCCCTGGGTTTCGGCAGCGGCGCTGCTGTTGCTTTGGGTGGCCTCAATGCCCTGGGTAAGCCGGTCGATGGAACGGCAGATTGAGCAAAGGGCCCTGGCCCTGGTGCCTCCCATCCTGCCAAAAGCCGATGCGGTGCTAGTGCTTGGGGGCGGAGTCTTGGCGCCCCTCCCTCCCCGTCGGGGGGTCGAGATCAGTGATGCCGGCGATCGCTTGCTGACGGGAGTACAACTGATGCGGGAGAACAAGGCCCAGTGGCTGCTGGTCTCTGGAGGAGTGGTGAGCCTGCGGGGGCAGGATCCAGCCCCACCGGAGGCCCAATCGGCAGCGACCTTGGCCCGTTGGCTGGGGGTGGATGCCGACCGCATCCTGATGAGCGACCAAGCCCGCAATACCGCGGAGGAGGCCCGGGCCCTGCAAACCATCGCGAAGGCCCGAAACTGGCACTCGGTGTTGCTCGTCACCAGTGCCAGGCACCTGCCCCGTTCGGTGGCTACCTTTCGCCAGCTCACGGCTTTGAAGATCGTGCCGGTGGCCTGTGATTTCCATGTGGTCAACCAAGCCAGCACCGGTAGTGGTACCGCCGCAAGCGTGCTGGATGACGTGCTCCCCAGCGCCGGAGCCCTGTCCAACACTTCCACAAACCTGCGGGAACTGATGGGGCTGGTGGTTTACAAACTACGCGGCTGGAGCTGACCAAGAGAAGCAATCGCCAGCCAGCCGCCGGACCAGGGGATCAGGGGATCAGGGGATCAGGCTTTGGGGGCTGGAGGCACCAGGCTGACCCCTTCCGGTGGTGGGGTGGGATCGGGATCGGCGATGAGCATGTGCTGGAGCACAATTTCAGGGCGCTCGCTGTCCCTCCAGCGAATGCGATAGGCGGGCATCTTGGTGCCTCGACTGGTGGTCTGTTCAACAGGCTCCATGACCCAACCCCGGCGGGAACGCCCCTGGGGGTTGCGCTTCACCACCGCATCGGCGTGTTGAAACCGGAAACCGACGCGCTCGCCACTCATGGGCTGTGAGACAAAGCATTCTTACCCACCATTATCTCACTGCATGGGTCCCGTTTCCGGGCGCAACAACGGAAACGCAATCACGTCTCGAATCGAAGCACTGTCGGTGAGCAGCATCACCAAGCGGTCGATGCCAATGCCGAGACCCCCGGTGGGGGGCATGCCTACCTCCAGGGCCTGGAGGAAATCCTCATCCACGGTCTGGGCCTCGGGGTCACCGGCGCGGCGGCGCTCCTGCTGGGCCTCGAGGCGGCGGCGCTGATCCAGTGGGTCGATCAGCTCGCTGAAGGCGTTGGCGGTTTCACGACCGACGATGAACAGCTCGAAACGCTCCACCAGACCCGGCTTGCTGCGGTGGGCCCGGGCCAGGGGGGAATTCTCCAGCGGGTAATCGAGCACGAAGGTGGGTTGGATCAGCGTTTCCTCGACCCGCTGCTCGAAGGCCTCCACCAGCAGCCGCCCCAGGGAATCGGCCGCAGCTGGCACATCCAGGCCCGCCGCGGCCATGGCGGCGGCAGCCCGGGAACGGCTTTCGACCGGATCAGGCCCCTCGAAGCCAGTGAAATCCAGACCCGTGGCCTGCTTCACCAGATCGTGCATTGTGGCCCGCCGCCAGGGGGGCGTCAGGTCGATGGCGGTGTCTTGATAGGTGATCTGGGTAGCGCCGCACACCTCGCGGGCCGCCGCCACAATGAGTTGCTCGGTGAGCTCCATCATGGTGCCGTAATCGGCATAGGCTTGGTATATCTCCACCGAGGTGAACTCAGGATTGTGGCGGGTGCTAATCCCCTCATTACGGAAGATGCGGCCTAGCTCATAGACCCGCTCGAAGCCGCCCACCACCAGTCGTTTGAGGTGGAGTTCGGTGGCGATGCGCAGGGTGAGGGGCAGGTCTAGGGCGTTGTGGTGGGTGGTGAAGGGACGGGCATCGGCTCCACCGGCCTCGGTCTGGAGCACCGGTGTTTCGATCTCCAGGAAGCCCCGATCGTCGAGCCAGCGGCGCATGGTGCTGACGATGCGAGCGCGGCGCCGGAAGGTTTCCCGGGTCTGGGGCGAAACAATCAAATCTAGGTAGCGCTGGCGGTAGCGCTTTTCAATATCTGCCAGACCATGCCACTTATCGGGAAGGGGCTGGAGGGACTTACTGAGCATGTTCCAGTTAGTCACCTTGACCGAAAGTTCACCGCGATCGGTACGTTTGAGACTGCCGTGCACGCCGATCCAATCCCCCGCATCCACCAGGGAGGTCAGCTGGCTGAATACCTCCGGGTTGTCGGGATGGGCCGCCTCCAGGCTGGCCCGATCCAGATAAAGCTGAATGCTGCCGCTTTCGTCGGCCAGGGTGAAAAAAGCCAGCTTGCCCATCACCCGACGGGTCATCACCCGACCCGCCACCGCCACCGCATCGGGCGCTTCCTGGCCGTTGGCCAGATCGGCATATTGAACCTGCAGGCTGGCGTTGCGATGGCTGGGCTCAAAACCAAGGGCATAGGGCCCCTGGCCCAGGGTCGCCAGTTTCTTGGCTTTCTCCCTGCGGGTCACCGCCTCGAGCGGCAGGAGGGATCCACCCCCTTTGGCTGCCCGCATCGCCAAGTGGTGCGCTTTTTTGAAGCCATCAAAATCAAGCAGTTCGGAGCCATCCGTTTTGATGCTCCCGTAACCGCAGCCGCGGACCAGATCCGCCTTGGACACAGAACCGAGTTCCTTGACCTTGGCGAGCAGATCGGGGCCAGTGAGCATGAGGGTTTTGAGAATGGGGGAAGGTTGCCGCCTCAGCTGACAGCGGCCAAGCTGCCTTCGCCCATCCGCTGGGAGGCATAACCGGTGCCGCGCACGGTGAGGATCAGCTCGGGGTTACGAGGATCGGGCTCAAGTTTGCCCCGCAGGCGGGCAACGTAGACATCAACAACCCGCAGATCGGCGGCACGGCGCGGGGGGTAACCCCAGAGTTGTTCAAGGATCTCGGCCCGGGGCACCACGCGCCCGGGTTCACGGAAAAGCAGTTCAAGCAGGCTGAACTCGGTATAGGTGAGCGCAATCCGCTGGCCATCGCGGGTTACCTGGCGGCGATTGGTATCCACCACCAGATCCCCCAGGCGCATCACACCGGTGCCAGTGGTCGGCTCCCTGGGCTCATTGGCGGCCGAACCCTGGCCCACTCGCCTGAGGATGGTGGCGATGCGCGCCTCCAATTCCTTGGGGCTGAAAGGTTTGGGCAGATAATCATCGGCGCCGAGGTCGAGGCCGGCTACCCGCTCTGAAATTGAGTCCAGGGCGGAAAGAAAGATGATCGGCACACAGGACTCGGCCCGCAAGCGTCGACAAACGGCAAAGCCGTCCAACTTGGGGAGCATGACGTCAAGAACCACCAGATCAGGCTGCTCCCGGTGAAAAACCTCCAGAGCCTCGTCGCCGTCCTCCGCGCAGACCACCCGGTAGCCAGCCAACTGCAAACGCATCACCAAGACCCGACGCACTGCCGGTTCATCGTCAACCACCAGCAGGGTGGGAGCCGCCGGCCGCTCCTGGAGGGGCAGCTCGGAATCATCGTCGTAAGACCCTTCCGACATCCGTGACTGCTGGGGAAAATCCTCCACGGCCATGGGCGACAGACCGGACGCGTCCGGATGAAGAATCGCAACCTTACCGTCTGACGCTCCCCTGGGTCATCCCCCCGGATCCACTGGGGCAGATGGGATTCGGGCCAGCGAAGATTTTGCTGCCAAACATGCAGCCATGCCTTTTTCTGTTAGGGCGAGCCCAAGCCGTTGGTCCCGGCGGCTTCAGGCCAGCGCGCTGCGGCGTACTGGTTCCATTCCGCTGCAGCTGCCGCCAGGGCGTCGTCGCTCGAAACCTGGGCCAACATCGCCCTTTGCAGTTGGGTATAAAGAATCGCCTGCAGCCGCTTGATCCCCGGGGTTGGGGGCACCAAAACCTCCCCCTGCTCAAGGGTTGAGGTGGAAAGCACGCGGGCGCGATGCACCAGCGCCTCACGGCTGCCCTTGGGTTGCTCAGCGGCCAAACGCTGCTGAAGGCGCTGCAGCGCCACCCTGGACGAGGGCAGCACCCTGGCCTCCTCGGCAAAGGCCAACTGATGCTCTGCATCGGTGAGCAACAGGGCGAAATCGAGGGCTTCAGCGGCCATCGGACTGCGGCGCGGAATCCCAAGGGTCATCATCGCCACATTGGCCCGTCCGTCAGGGCCCACCAATGCCGGGTACGGCGCCGTGACGGCGGCAATGCCAGGCGCATTGGTCTGCAGGTTGCTGAGAAAATCGGGACCACTAGCCACCTGGGCCAGGTCACCCGACTGGTACAGCTCGATGGCGCGACGGTAACCCTGGCTCAACACCTCCCTCGGCAGCAGGCCACGGCGATAAAGATCGGTCCAGAAGGCGAAGGCGCGGCGCCCGGCCGGGGTATTGAAGGCGGCGCGATGCCGGTCATCAAGTAGCTGCACACCCATCTGCACCATCGACTCCATCAATTCGGCGGAGTCATCGGGCACCACGGTGACAAACAGGGCGTAACGGCCGGTGCGACGGCGCACGGCCTCGGCATAGGCGGGCACGTCCTGCCAACGTCGCGGTGGGGCCTGCAGCCCCGCCTGACGGAGCAAGGTGCTGTTGGCGAACGTGAGCCGCACGGTGAGGTACCAGGGCACGGCGATCTGGGCCCCGTCCTGGCGGGCCGCCTTCCAGATCCTGGGCAGGTAGGCGTCGGCGGCGCCGGGAGGCAGCAGGGGGCCCAGGTCCCGCAAACCCCCTTTGCTGGCCAGATTGGCGCCGAACAGTGGATTGAGATTCACCAGATCCGGAGCCGTGCGGGCAAAGACCGCCGCCAAAAGCTTGCGTTCCACCGAACTCCAGGGCACGTCGGTCCAGCGAACCCTGGTCGATGGATGGGACCTTTCCCATTCCCGGATGGTCTGGCCCAGAAAGCCATTGAAGCGGGGCGCCAAATCCAGGGTCCAGACACTGAGCTGGCGCGTCGTCTTAGCCCCCGCAGCCGGGGCATCAGCTGGGGGCGAACTGGCGCAGGAGGCCAGCAACGCCAGCAAGACCAGGGGAAGCCCAGCCAAGCCAGTCCTGCGCCACCACCCCAGCCGCCCAGTGCCACGAAGCTCAGCCACGCCCACTCGTCGACTGCAGACGGCGAAACAACAGCAGCAACAACGAGCAAATCACGGGCGCCAACAGAGCAGCCAGCAGGAGCTGGCTGAGCAGGACCTGGACCCCTGCCAGGGCCAGGTCAGACCCATGCCATCCCGGCAGGGCCAGACGGGCCGCAGCCGACTCCTGGAGCCCCCTGAGGCCAAACCAGCTGCGCCAGGCCCACTGGGCCATCAGACTGAGATTGAGGCCAAGGGTGCCGATCATCGCCAGCAGGGCGAGGTTGAAACTGCGTTCGATCGGCGGACCCTGGTCCCCCAGCCTTCCCCACCACCAGCCCAGAAGCAGCAGGGCCGGAATGGCGCTGACGGGTCCCGGATGCAGTGAATCAAGCAGCAGACCCAGGCAGAGCCCGGCCACGCTGCCTGACAGCTGGCCATCGACAAGGGCCCAAGGAAGCAGCCAGAGAGGGGCCCAGGCGGGTGGGATGCCATAAATCCTCAACCAGGCCGGTGACGCCAGTGTGAGAAGGGGCACCACCAGCATCGAGAGCAGCAACCAGGGATGGCGCGTCGAGAGGGTCATCGGGGTACCAGAACCTGGACCCAATCGACGGCATCAATCGGGGCGATCAACTGAACCACGGCCTCAGGGGCCGGATCAGCGCGTTCATCCACCGACTGCAGCACCCCCACCGGCAGGTTGGGGGGCACCAGGGTGCTCGCGGGGGAGGTGAAAACCACATCCCCCGGTTGCACCTGGGGATCCTTCTCCAGAAAACGCACCACCGGACGACTGGTACCCAAGCCGCTGAGCAGGGCATGGTTGCGATTGCGAGCCACCCAGACCCCGACCCGGCTGGAGGGGTCGGTGAGCAGGGTCACGGTGGCCGTCGTAGGGGTGACAGAGCTGACCAGGCCGATCAACCCTCCAGGGGCAAGCACCGCCTGTCCCACCTTCACACCCTCCAGGGAACCCTTGCCCAAGAGCAACTGTTGCCACCAGCCTCCTGGCACCCTGGAGATGACCGGAGCGGAAAGCCGGGTGGGGCTAAGGGTCTGCAGTTGCAGCAGACCTCGCAGCCGTTGGTTTTCGGTTTCGAGCTGGGCCAGCCTCACCTGGTCTTCGCTGCGCCTTGCCGACCGCAGCCACTCCGCCTGGGCGGTGCCAGGCCAGAAGGGGCGACTCAGCTGGGCGTAGGCGTCAAGCAGAAAAGCTCCCTTGGACAGACGGACCAACGTCAACAGGCCCAAAGCGATCAGCAGGGGCCAGACCTGGAACAGGGACCGGGCGGCTCCAGGACGCAGCCAGCGAGAGGCCGGCATGGCATTCAGTTGGCCGGACGAGCGAAGTCAGGGGTGTCAAGCACCCTTTCCAGTCGCTTGTAATCCTCCAGAACCATGCCGCAGCCATTGACGACGCACAGCAACGGATCCTCCGCCACATGGGTGAGGATGCCGGTCTCGTGACTGATGAGGTCACAGATGCCGCGCACCATGGCGCCACCGCCGGCCAGCATGATTCCCCGATCAACGATGTCGGCGGCGAGTTCGGGCGGGGTGCGCTCCAGGGTGCGCTTGACGGCCTCCACGATCACGTTGAGCGGTTCGGCCATCGCCTCACGAATGTCGCCGGCACGCACATTGATGGTGCGGGGCAGTCCCGACAACAGATGCAGACCACGCACGTCCATGGAGGTTTCGTCGTGGGCGTCATCGGGGAAGGCTGAACCGATGCGGATTTTGATGTCCTCTGCGGTGCGTTCGCCGACGACCAGGTTATGCACCTTCTTGAGGTAGACCCCAATCGCCTCACTCAGCTCATCGCCAGCCACCCGCACCGATTCACTGAGCACGGTGCCTCCCAGGCTGAGAACGGCCACTTCCGTGGTGCCGCCACCGATATCCACCATCATGGTGCCGACGGGCTCGGTCACCGGCAGGCCGGCACCGATGGCCGCGGCCACGGGCTCGTCGATCAGGTGCACCTGACGGGCTCCGGCCAAGCCGGCCTCCCGCACAGCACGGCGTTCCACACCGGTGACGCCGCTGGGGATGCCAATCACGAGCCTGGGAGCCACCACCCCCCGACCCTCGTTGCCCTTCTGAATGAAGGTCTTGATCATCTGCTCAGCGGCGTCGAAGTCGGCGATGACGCCATCGCGCAGGGGCCGAACGGCCCGGATGTTGCCGGGGGTGCGACCCAGCATCAACTTGGCCTCATCCCCCACCGCCAAGGGCACGTTGCGCTCCAGATCAATGGCCACCACAGAGGGCTCCTGCAGCACGATGCCCTTGCCGGACACGTACATCAGGGTGTTGGCGGTGCCAAGATCAATGCCGATGTCGCGGGAAAACTGGAAGCGACGAAAGAACACAAGGTTCTGCCTATCAGGAGACGGATCATAGGCGCCGGGCCTGACGTGCCCTTGGCGGCAAGCTCCAGACATCTTGATTGCCAGTTACAGGCCCCCGGACAGTGGGGCAAGCGAGTGGGGCAGTCAGGTGGGGCAGTGAGGTGGGGCAGTGAGACGGTGGGTGGCACTCATGGATCGGAACCCTGGCTGGGTCAACACCGACCGGGGTGCCGCATCATTAATCCACTTATCCAAGGAGCAATGCCATGGGCGTTAATTCCATCACCCTCGTCGGCCGGGCCGGCCGCGACCCCGAAGTCCGTTACTTCGAGTCCGGCAGCATGGTTGCCAACCTCACCCTGGCGGTGAACCGCCGCAGCCGGGACGATGAACCCGACTGGTTCAACCTCGAGATCTGGGGCAAACAGGCCCAGGTCGCAGCTGACTATGTCCGCAAGGGC
>JBILDB010000193.1:0-5021 GCA_044352805.1 Cyanobium sp. | reverse complement strand
CAGCTCTGGGGGGTCGTCGAACAGGAGTTGTTCGATGTAATGGTCTGCCCAGGCGGGATTGAAGGCCTTCTCCAACACCCTGCGGGTCTTGTCGTTCAGTTTCTGTTGACGGCAATAGTTCAATTGACCCTGCCACCTTCTCACCGTAGCGGGATCATCACCAGCCTGGGGTGTGGCCTGGTGCACAGCTGCCCCCAGCACAGCAAGGACGCCCGCCACGGCCTCCACAAAGGCCCCTTCCTCCTGCGGCCCCTGGGGTCTCACAAACAGGACCTGGGGGGAAAAGATGGAGCCCCAGGGGGGCAGCTCCCGCACCTGGGCAAAAGGGCCGCGCGGTTGGGCCGCCAATTGTTGGCTCAAGGACGGGTTGAGGGTCCCATCGACAGGCGAAAGATCGACGATGGCCGCCGACACAACTCCCCGGCTAGCCACAATATCGGCACCGAAAATGGGCAAATCGAAGTGGGGGTCAGGGAAAAAGACACAGTGGAGAATTTGCAATCCCGCCCCCAACCGGGCTGTTTCGAGATGCAGCTTGCGCAGACCTTGACAGCGATGTAATTCATTACGAATAAATAGCCTTTCGCCATCGAGACTGCCGCTGATCGCTTCCAGCTCGGGATCGATCGGCAGCGGTGCCAAACCTGGCAATCCTTCCCGACTGAGGCGGATCCGCTCAGCCAAAGCATCCACCAAAGGATGGACGCCGGCGGCCGGATCTGAGGAAAGGGCGCCAGGGGCCCGATCAGACGGATGGGCCTTGGGGGCCACGGGCCCGTCCGGCAGGCCCGAACCATGGGGAGAGGACAAAGGGACGCCCAGCCACGCAGAATGGCGATCCTGCCACGCATCCATGAGTGAGACGAGGGGTTCTTTAGCCCCGTTGCTGAGCGGCCTGGGAGATCCCCAACGGCAGCGACTCGCCAATGGGGTCGAACTGGTGAGCCTGACCCTGCCCGAAGCTCCCCTGGTCTGCATCGACTTCTGGTGTCAGGCCGGCAGCTGTTTTGAGCGGCCGCAGGAGCACGGCATGGCCCACTTCCTGGAGCACATGGTTTTCAAGGGCAGTGATGATTTGGCCGCAGGCGAATTTGATCGCCGCGTCGAGGCGCTAGGGGGAATGACCAATGCTGCCACCGGCTTCGATGATGTTCATTTCCACGTTCTGATTCCTCCCAACGCAGCGGCAGAAGCCCTGGATCTGTTGCTAGATCTGGTTTTGCGCCCCCGCCTTGAAGCGGAGGCCTTCGCCATGGAGCGCCAGGTGGTGCTCGAAGAACTCGCCCAGAGCGAAGATCAACCGGAAGAGGTGGCCCTGCAAAGGCTCCTAGCCGAAGCTTGCCCAGGCCATCCCTACAGCTTGCCCATTCTGGGCGACCGGGAGTCGCTGCTGCACCACGACCCCGAGGCGATGGCCGCCTTCCACCAACGGTTATACCGACCTGGGGGCTGCGTGCTTTCCTTGGCCGGGGCCATAGCCGATGGCCAACTGGCCACCCGGGCCGCCCTTGGACCCCTGGGGGCCCTCACGAACGGGAATCCAAGCGACACGAGCCAGCCCCCACCCCTTCACGTGGTAGCCGGTGAGCATCGCCTGGCCTTGCCCCGGCTGGAAGCGGCCCGCCTTTTGATGGCCTGGGTCCAACCTCCCGCTGGGAATCTGGAAGCCTTGATTGGCAGCGACCTAGCAACGACGATCTTGTCGGAAGGTCGTCGCAGCAGGCTGGTCGACCGTCTACGGGAAGACCTGCAACTGGTGGAAAGCATCGATCTCGACCTCCACGCCATGCAGGGCGGCAGCCTGGCCCTGCTGGAGGCGGTCTGCGAAGCGGAGGATCTGGAGGTGGTGCGCCAGGTGATCACCGAGGTTTGGCAGGAGGTGATGGCAGCACCGATTGGTATGGAGGAATGGGAACGGGCCCAGCGACTGGTGGCCAACAGCTATCGCTTCGGCCTTGAATCGGCGGCTGGAGTAGCCGGCTTGATCGGCAGCAATCAGCTCTGGCAGCGGGATAACCGCCTCGCCAGCCCCCTGGAGATGCTGAAGCGCTGGACCCCCGAGACCCTGCAGCAGCAGGTCCTCAGCGGCTTTGATCCGGCCCTGGCCTCGGTTCTTGAGGCGGTGCCGGCATGACGAACCAGCAACGTTTCGCCCTCAGCGGCGGACTGCCCGTTGTGGTCCAGGAACGCCCTGGCCCTTCCCTGCTGGCGGCCCGGCTGGTCCTGCGCGGCGGCAGTAGCGCCGATCCCCTGCATCAGCGGGGCGCCCACCAGCTATTGGCCGGACTGATGACCCGGGGTTGCGGCTCCCTGGATGCCGAAGCCATGGCCGATTTCGTCGAGGGGCGCGGAGCCTCCCTGCGGGCAGAGGCCAGTGAGGACGCCTTGATGGTCGGGCTGCACTGCGCCGCCGAGGATGCTGATGTCCTGTTGCCCCTCCTACTAGAGATGGTGCGGCGGCCCCGATTGGAGGCCGACCAGGTCGCATTGGAGCGCCAACTCAACCTGCAAACCCTGCGACGGCAGCGGGAGGATCCCTTCCAACTGGCCCATGACGGTCTGCGCGCTTTGCTTTACGGCGAGGGGCCCTACGGCCATGACCCCTTGGGGGTGGAAGGCGAACTGGCCACCCTGGAGGGCCCAGATCTCCAGTCCCTCGTCAGCGGACTGGGGGCCCAGGGGGCCGTGCTGGTGCTTTGCGGAACCGTTCCGCCCGACCTCCAGACGTTGCTAGAGACCCCTCTGCTCCCCAGCCCCTGGACGACGGCCCTGCCGCCTTACTGGGCCGGCGAAAGCAAACCCCGTTCAGGCATCTTCGGCAGCATTGAGCTGCAAGAGCAGGAGACCGAGCAATTGGTGTTGATGCTGGGCACCCCAACTCTGCCCCTGGGCCATCCCGACGGGCCTGCTTTGCGGCTACTCCAAACCCATCTGGGGGCGGGCATGTCCGCCCGCCTGTTCCAGGTGATGCGGGAGGAGCGGGGCCTGGCCTACGACGTAGGGGTGCACATGCCGGCCCGATCCGGCGCTGCTCCCTTCGTGATGCATCTCTCCAGTTCAGCGGATCGGGCCGAGGAAGCCAGCCACTGCCTCCTAGACGAATGGACACGCCTGCTGGAGGAGCCCCTCAGCCCAGCGGAGATGGAGCTGGCCCAGGCCAAGTTCCGTGGCCAAGATGCCATGGGACGGCAAACCTGCTCCCAGATCGCCGAGCGGCTCTCCTTGGTGCTGAGCCACGGGCTTCCCGAAAATCACGTGGAACGTACCCTGGAACAGGCTTCTCGCCTCACTCCGGACGATCTCCTGGAGGCAGCTGGCCGCTGGCTGCGCCATCCCAGCCTCAGCCTTGTCGGGCCAGCCGAGGGCCTCGACCCGGCGGCGGCGCTCTGGGGGGATCACCGCCTTAGCCAGGGGCTGTCACAGGACTGAGATCCGCCCGGCGCAACAGAAAGGCGCCGCGGCGGAACCGGACGGCGAACTGGCCGAGGGCACGCACTTCGAGCACCTGGCCAATTTCGCCGCTGTCCACCAGATCCGCTGGCCGCAACATCGGCATCGGATCAGCGGTTTTTAGATAGGCCGGCACGCCGACCATGCGCACGGCATCGCCTACCGCCAGGGCAATCTCAGGGGCAGGGGGCAGTGGTTCGCTGGACTCGTCGGCGGGGCCCGAGGCACCGGAGAGAAATGGGGCAGAGCCGGGCATGGCGGCAGGGGGCGCAGGTTCACGCCCTTTCCACCTGAACCTAGCTACTGCAGGATGGGTAGCTATCCGGTAACGCGATGTTGAGGGCCCTAGCCACCTGGAGTGGTGCGATCGCCGGTCTGTTGCTGATCGTGGCCGGTGGCCTGATTCCAGCCGCCTTCCCCTTCGCAGACCAGGGCAGCCTGGCCATGCGCCCCCTTGGCGTGACCCTGCAGGTGCCTGCCCTGCTGCTCACGGCCCTGGTGGGGGGGCATCGTGCGGGCTTGCTGGCGGCAGCCGCTTATCTCAGCATCGGCCTATTCCAACTCCCGGTTTTTCACGGTGGCGGCGGCACCAGTTACCTCCTCGATCCGGGCTTCGGCTTCCTGGCCGGTTTTCTACCAGCGGCCTGGATCACGGGCAAACTGTCGCGCCAGAACGGCATGAATGATCCCCTGGCCCTGGCGGGCGCGGCGGCCATCGGCTTACTGGTGCTGCAGTTTTGCGGCATGGCCAACCTGTTGCTGGGGGCCCTGGTAGGCCGCTGGGGGGCCAATGGCATCCCCATGCTCAGCGGCTATGCGATGGCGGTGTTCCCCCAGCTCTTGCTTTGCTGTGCGGCCGGAGTGCTGGCCTGGCCCCTGCGCCACCTGCTGTTGATCGAATCGTGAACGCCAACTACCCTTCCACTGGCCAAGATCCGGGGCCCAATCGCCGCAAGCTGGTTGCCTTGCTCCTGGCCAGCTTGTCGCTGCTTTTCGATCAACTCAGCAAGGCCTGGGCCCTCGGCCGACTGCCTGCAGGGCAAGGGCAACCTTTCCTGCCAGGACTGCTGCAACTGCGACGGGTCAGCAATACCGGTGCCGCCTGGAGCCTGTTCAGCGGCAATCCCCAACTGCTGGGCTGGATCAGCCTGTTGGTGAGCCTGGGCCTATTGCTTTGGATCCTGCGGGAGCCCCCGACAGACCGCTGGCAGGCCTTGGCCTTTGGCTTCCTGCTCGGGGGAGCGGCAGGCAATGGTCTGGACCGTTGGCGGCTGGGGGCAGTGGTCGACTTCCTGGAATTCATACCCATCTCGTTTCCGATTTTCAACATCGCCGACATCGCCATCAATTTGGCCGTGGCCTGCTACGCCATCCATCTGCTTGCGCCCCAGCGCCGCTCCCGTGGTTCCCGCACCCTCTGAACGCGTTGTCCCCAGCCCACCGATACGGCCTCGCCACTCCCCTGGCGAGGCCAGGCTGCTGCTGCATGTGCCGGGCGCAGAACCCAAATCGGTCCCGCTCCACGGCAGTTGCTACCGCATCGGACGGGAGACAGGCGCCGATGTGGTGAT
>JBILDB010000170.1:0-5472 GCA_044352805.1 Cyanobium sp. | reverse complement strand
AGGCCCCGCCGCACCGGTCTGGCGCCGCAAACGCACCAGCCCATGCAGAAAGTCATCCCGGGCATCGGGGTCTGATTCGATGTCATAAAGCAGTACCCCCGGCGCCCGGGCCAGCTCTGGCAGTGCCGGCTCTGGCATTGCCAGCTCTGGCAGGGCGGGGCCCTGGTGCAACCGGCGGGCTTGGCCGCGCTGCTGCACCAGGGCCTGGGCCACCAGTTGGGGCGCCATCTCCCGGTGCTGTTCGCCATGGGCGGCCAGGGTGTCGGCCAGGCGCTGGGGGTCGGCCGCCGCCAGGTCGGCCAGGCTGCTGATGCCGGCCTCCATAAGCAGTTCCCGACGCTTGCCGCCAATGCCACTCACCTCACTGAGGTGGCCCTGCTGGCGGGCCTCGCCATCGCAGAGGTCCCGCCAGGAGCAAAGGGTGCATTTTTTGCGGTCGCTCACCAGGGGGGGTGGCCCCTGGCGCTCCAGGTCCGCCGCCAGGCGACTGAGGCTCTGGTCCAGTTGGGAGCCCAGGGAGCCCGCCAGATTTACCTTTTCGGGTCGCCCGGCACCGGCGCCGCCCAACACCAGGCCCTGGTCCACCGGCGCCCCCTGGCGCTCGGCCAGCAGCCGGCCCCACAGGGCCAACATCAGGCGATGCTCCCGGGTGATGTGGTGACCCTGGCGGGCCAGCACCGGCTGATAGCGAAACGGCCCCCACTGGCTGCTCCCCTCCTGCCGAAATAGCAGGCTGGGATGGGCCTCCAGCGGCTGCCCAGTCCCGTTCCAGCTGCTCAGCCGTAAGCCCATCACCCCCGGCCGACCCTCGCGACAGGCGGACTCACCATGGCCGGGACGCTCGCTCACCAGCAGCTGAAACAGGCGCCGCTGTTCATCGAGGGCCAAAGCCCGATGGGCACTCCATAGCCGTCGCTCGGCTGGCCCATGGCGATCCAGCCAGGCGCGGCGGCGACACCGCAACCAACTCGCCAGCAAGCGGTCGCTGAGCGCCCCCTGGCGGGGGGCGGATCCGGGCTTCTGCACAGGGGATCCGGTGATGGGAGCGGCCGCCACAATCGGGTAAGCAAACGTTAGTGGGCGCGGTGGCCTGCGCTCAGGCCGGCCCCATGGCGGCGGGCGGGGGCCCCCGGGTACTGCACCATGCCCCCAGAGTTGTAACCACGGGTCCCATGTCCTCCGCGCCCCTGCCGCTGCAGGCCAGCCCGATCGCCTTCGGCACCGACGGCTGGCGCGGCATCCTCGGCGTGGACATCACCGTGGAGCGGTTGCTGCCGGTGGCGGCGGCGGCGGCGCGGGAGCTGGAGTCCTCGGCCCCTGAGGGCCTCTCCAGCCGCGAGATTGTGATCGGCTACGACCGCCGCTTTCTGGCCCCGGAGCTGGCGGCGACGATCGCGGCGGCGGTGCGCGGCGCCAATCTTCAGCCCGTGTTTTCGGCCAGCGCCACCCCCACCCCAGCCTCCAGCTGGGCGGTGGTGGAGCGCGGTGCCCTCGGCGCCCTGGTGATCACCGCCAGCCATAACCCACCGGAATGGCTGGGGCTCAAGATCAAGGGACCCTTCGGCGGCTCGGTGGAGGGGGATTTCACCGCCCGGGTGGAGCGGCGCCTGGCCGCCGGCGGCATCAGCGTGCCGATCGCCGGCGACACGGCACAATTCGATGCCATGGGCGCCTACGTGGCGGGCCTGAGGGCCAAGGTCGATACGGATGCTTTGGCGGCGGGGCTGGAGCGGCTGGGGCTGCGGGTGATCGTCGATCCGATGCACGGCTCGGCGGCCGGGGTGCTGCCGGCCCTGCTGGGAGCCACGGCGGTGGATACGGGCGTGATCCGGGAGATCCGCGCCAACCGCGACCCGCTCTTCGGCGGCCATCCGCCCGAGCCGTTGGCCCCCTATCTGGCCGAACTGATCGCCGCCGTGCGGGCCAGCACCGCCGCGGGTCAGCCGGCGATGGGCATTGTCTTCGATGGCGATGGCGACCGCATCGCCGCCGTTGATGAGAACGGGCGTTTCTGCAGCACCCAGCTGCTGATGCCCCTGTTCATCGACCACCTGGCCCGGGCAAGATCCCTGCCCGGATCGGTGATCAAGACCGTCAGCGGCTCCGATCTGATGGCCCTGGTGGCCGAAGACCTGGGACGGGAAGTGATCGAGATGCCGGTGGGCTTCAAGTACATCGCCGCCGAGATGCTGGCCGGTGAGGTGCTGGTGGGCGGCGAGGAATCGGGGGGGGTGGGCTTTGGCATGCACCTGCCGGAGCGGGATGCGCCGTTTGCCGCCCTGCTGTTGATCGAAGCGCTGGTGGAGGGCGGTGTGCCCCTGGGCCAGCGAATTGATGCCTTGCAGGCCCGCTGCGGCGGCGGGGCCGCCTACGACCGCCTCGATCTGCGGCTGGCGGACATGGCCGCCCGCGGCCGCCTGGAGCGTTTCCTGGCCGAAACACCCCCGCATGAGGTGGCCGGAGTGCCGGTGCAGCAGGTGATCAGCACCGATGGCGTCAAGCTGCGGCTGGGGCCCAGCCACTGGCTGATGCTGCGCTTCTCCGGCACCGAGCCGGTGCTGCGGCTCTATTGCGAATCACCCACGCCCGAGCGGGTGGCAGAGGTGCTGCTCTGGGCAAGGCAGCTGGCGGAGGCGATTTGAGCAACGACAGCCCGCCCCCCACCTCCCTGGTGATCGCCAGCGGCAACGCCGGCAAGGTGCGCGAATTCGCCGCCCTGCTGGCTGGTCTCGCCCTGGAGATCCGGCCCCAGCCCGAGGGCCTGGAGGTGGAGGAAACGGGCCTCACCTTTGTCGAAAATGCCCGCCTCAAAGCCGTTGCGGTGGCCCGGGCCAGCGGCTGCTGGGCCCTGGCCGATGATTCAGGCCTGGCGGTGGATGCCCTGGATGGGGAGCCGGGGGTGCACTCGGCCCGCTATGCCGCCAGCGACCCCGAACGCATCGCCCGGCTGCTGGCCGCATTGGCCGTCGCCAACGGGCAGCGCGCCGCGGTCGGCCTGGCACCCCAACGCAGTGCCCGCTTCACAGCAGCCCTGGCCCTGGCCGACCCCAGCGGCAACCTGCGCCTGGAGGTGGAGGGCCATTGCCCGGGCGAGATCCTGGAAACCCCCCGCGGCAGCGGCGGCTTCGGCTACGACCCGGTGTTCCTGGTGCCTGAAACGGGCCTGAGTTTTGCCGAAATGGACAAAGCCACCAAGGCCCGTATCGGCCACCGCGGCCGGGCCTTTGCGCTGCTGGAGCCGGGGCTGAGGGCGCTGCTGGGGTGAGGGAGGGGGCGTGTGGAGAGGGGTAAGGCAAGGGTTTCGAGCCCAGATTCTTTCAATCACGACCACCTTTTGCGGTGCATCTCCTCGGGGTCATACAGCCGCATCTGCCGCTCCAGATCGAAGCGCCGCGGCGGGCCGTTGAAGCTGCGCGGATCGTTGCCGACGCCGGCCAGGTAGGCCCAGTTGCCGGTGTTGAGGGCGGGCTGGGCGTCGATCAGCCACCACTCGAAAAAGCGGGCGCCCCAGGTCCAGGGCAGGCGCAATTCGTTGATGAAGTGGGACGCGACCCACTGGCGGCCCCGGTTGGAGAGATAGCCGGTGGTTCTCAGTTCGTTGAGCAGGGCATCGATCAGGGGGTGGCCGCTGCGGCCCCGGCACCAGCGCTCAAATAATTCCCGGTCTTCGATTGCTTCGCTGCGGCGGTTCTGCAGGCCGCCCGGGGCCCCGAAGCTGGCCCCGTGCAGTTGGGCGGTCCAGAGGAAGAATTCGCGCCAGAGCAGCTCCTGTTTCAGCCACTCAGAGCCCTCGTCGGCGCCGCATTGGGCTTGGTAATCGAGCACGGTCTGCCAGATGCGCCGCACTGACAGCGAACCGATGGCCAGATAGGGGGAGAATTTCGAGGAGAACTCGGTGCCCACCAGGCCATTGCGGCGCTCCTTGTAGTGGCGCAGGCCGTCGGATTCCAGGCAGTAGTGGCGCAGCCTGGCCAGGCCGCTGGCTTCATCGCCCGCGAAGGGAAAGGCGCTGCGCGGATCGGCAACCCAGTTCTCGCCATCCTCCTTCCCAGCGCCAGCCCCAGCCTCCTCCCCAGCCCCAGCCGCTTTCGCCTCCCCAGCATCATTCGTCGCCACCGCCCCGTCGATCCAGCCGGCAAGTTCGCGCCAACCCAAGAGCCCCTCCAGCCGCAATCCCCCCAGGCCCCCCAGATCCGGCACCGGCAGCGGCGGCTGCGGGGCCTGGCGCAGGCCGCGGCGGAACTCCGCAAACACCCTTGGGAAGGATGCCTGCGCCAGCGGCCAATCGTCAAACAGCCGACTCTCCTGGTAGTGCAGCACCGCTTGCGGCCGCACCAAGGGAGCCAGCAGCTCCAACGCCGCCGCCGTGCAGTGCTGGGGAAAGTGCAGCAAAGGAATGGCCTCGGCCGCCAAGCGCGTTTGCAGGCAGGCCAGGGCCTGGGCCGCCATTCGCCTTTGGTGGGGACCCCGCAGGCGCTGGTCCGGCGGCCGGCAGGCCAGCACGATCAGTTTTGCCTGGCCCTGCTTGGACCCCTGCTGGCGGGCCAGGGCCACGGCCTGGTGCAGGGCGGGTTGGTCATCCAGGCGCAGCTGGCCCTCCAGGGCCAGGGCCACGACAAAGGGTTCGCCCATCGGGGTCCCAGAGGCCCCGGGCTCCAGCATCAATTTGCCAATGCCAACTGGAAACCGCGGCGATCGCTGGGTTCGGGCCGTTCGAACACCTGGCAGAACACCTTGACCACCCGGTCACCGGAATCGATGGTTTCGAGCGGATCCTTGCGCAGGCGGTGGCGCAGGCAGCAGGCCACCACCCTGGCCACATCGTCGTCGCTGACTTCGTCGTGGCCCTCGAAGGCGGCCAGGGCCCTTGCGGCCCGGTTGGTGACGATGTCGCCCCGCAAGCCATCCACATCCAAAGTGCCACAGACGGCGGAGATGCGCAGGCGCAGGTCGTCGTCCAGGTGCACCTGGGCCAGCCGTTGCTGGGCCGCCACCACCCGCTCCTGCAGGCCGTCCTGCACCGGCTGCACGCTGGCGTTGAAGCCATCGGGATCGGCATCGAAGGCGGTGCGTTGATCCACTACTTGCACCCGCAACTCCGGCTCGCGCACGGTGCGCACCTCCACGCTCATGCCGAAGCGATCCAGCAACTGGGGCCGCAGCTCGCCTTCTTCCGGGTTGCCCGAACCGATCAGCACGAAGCGGGCCGGGTGGCGCACGCTGATGCCTTCCCGTTCGACCGTGTTCCAGCCGGAGGCCGCCGAATCCAGCAGCACGTCGACCAGGTGGTCGTCGAGCAGGTTGACTTCATCGACATATAAAAGGCCGCGATTCGCCTTGGCCAACAGGCCGGGCTCGAAGGCCCGCACCCCTTCGCCAAGGGCCTTTTCGATGTCGATGGTGCCGCAAAGCCGGTCTTCAGTGGCCCCCAGGGGCAGGTCCACCATCGGCACCTGGCGCTGTTCACTCACC
>JBILDB010000169.1:0-5474 GCA_044352805.1 Cyanobium sp. | reverse complement strand
GCAGCACAGCCAGACCTGGCGCCGCAGCAGTGGGGAAACCAGCTCGCTGACCTGGAAAGGCGCCTCCAGGGCGGGATTGGGATCTGGAGCCATGGCGATCAATTCCACTTCGACGGCCTGACCCGTGAGGAGTTCCAGATGCCTGGTGGGACTGCCATCCCCAAGCAGCAGCAGTTTCCAACCACCGCCCAATAGGTTTGCTGCCCTTCCGCTCAGGACTTCGTCTGCGGAGGCCTGCCAAAGCACCTGGGGCGAACTTTGCAGCGGTTGGTGTGGCGGTAGGGGGATCACCCGCCCCCCACGATCGCCAGCCTGCGGGCCACCCCCTCCCGTTCGACCAGGGCGCTTTCGGCGTCGGTGGACCGCAACCGCCAGCCTGTACCACCAATGGTTTCACCAACGTTCACACTGGTGGAGGTGGCGCCGATCTGGAAGATGGCCGAGCCAGGTTTACCCGGGGCTGCCACCAAGCCCACCAGTTGGGGTACAGGACCGGGAATTGCCGAACTAGGAGCGGGTATGGCCCGGGCCAGCTTGGGGCTCAGGGGCACCTTCAGCAAGGGGGGGGCCGTGGCGGGGGCGGCCGAGGGGAGCTCGGAGAGCTGCTGCATCCAAGGCTCTTCTGGAGGTGGTGGCGGGGCAACGCTCTCGGCGACTTGGGCGCCAGGGGCGACCAACGGCTGGCCGCGGGGAATGGCTTCCAGACTGGGAGCCGCTGGTGTGGTCAGCACTTGCACCTGTGTGGGCATCGGTTCGGGGTTAGCCGGTCCCAGAGAACGCAAGCGCTCGACCATGAGCAGATTGCGCTCCTGGCTGAGACTCCGTTGCAGATGGGTCCATTGCTGGACAAAAAGTAGGGCCGCGATCGTGCTGACCAGCCCCATGCCCGCAAGGGCCACCAGCCAGGGCCAAGGGGTGGCTGGGTGGCCGCTTGAGCTGGGCTGGGGGGGAGGCGGGACAGCCTCCTGGGGGGGATCGTTGGCCGTCGCCTGGGCGGCTAGGGATAGTTGGCTCCGTCCAGTCCAAGGGGTCGAGCCGCCGGCGGGAGGGCGATGCGGACCGGGGGCAACCTCCGGATCCACCTGCAGATCGATGGTCTGATCCGGATCGAAGACCCGGTTCATCATTTGTTCGGCCTTGAGTTCCCAGTAGGCACGCGAGATGGGAATACGCTTGAGATCGCTCACCGCTGATGTCCTAACGGCTGGTAAGAAACCTTATCGGAGTTTGTCTGGCGTCGTTCCAGTTCAAGCCAAAGCAGCAGGGCAGTCACGTCAGCAGGGCTGACCCCTGGCACCCTGCCGGCCTGACCCAGGGTGAGGGGCTTGAGGGCGGCCAGCTTCTCCCTCGCTTCGGAAGAAAGATTGGTGATGCGGTGGTAGGCCAAGTTGGGGCTCAGCAGCCGGCCCTCCTGTCTTCTGGCCCGGGCAATCTGTTGTTCCTGGCGGGCCAGGTAGCCGCTGTACTTGATGTCGATCTCGGCCCCGTCACGTACCTCATCGGGGAGGGAGGTGGGACTGAGGCCATGGCGCTGCAGGTCGATGGCGTGAAACCCTGGACGCCTCAGCAGGTCGGCCAGGGTGATGGAGCCCTTGATCGGGGCCCCTGTTTCGGCGCCGATTGCGTCGGCGGCCCCATCGGCCATACGTAGCCGGACGCTTTGCAACCGTTGCTTTTCCGATTCAATCGCCGCCAGCTTGGTCTCAAAGAGCTCCCAGCGCCGATCATCGATTAGGCCCAGGCTGCGGCCCAAGGGTGTCAGGCGTCGATCAGCATTGTCCCCCCGCAGCACCAGGCGGTACTCGCTGCGGCTGGTCAGCACCCGGTAGGGCTCCTTGAGGTCTTTGGTCACCAGGTCATCGATCATTGTGCCGATATAGCTTTCTTCGCGGGCTAAGGTCACCAGTTCCTGGTTGCCAAGCTGTCGGGCGGCGTTGAGGCCAGCCACCAGCCCCTGGGCGGCAGCCTCTTCATAGCCCGTGGTGCCATTGAGCTGACCCGCCGTAAACAGGCCGCCGATGCGTTTGCTCTCCAAGGTGGGCCAGAGTTGGGTGGCGGGCAGGTAGTCGTATTCGACGGCATAGGCCGGACGCAACATCACGCAGTTCTCCAGCCCAGGCAGGGTGCGCAGCAGGCTGAGTTGCAGCCGTTCGGGCAGGCCTGTGGAGAAGCCCTGCACGTAGATCTCGGGGGTGTCGCGGCCTTCAGGTTCTAGAAAGATCTGGTGACTATCCTTATCGGCAAAGCGCACGATCTTGTCTTCAATCGAGGGGCAATAGCGCGGGCCCTTGCTGTCGATGAAGCCTCCGTAGATCGGCGTCAGCTGCAGGTTGTCCCGGATCAATTGATGGGTGGCTGCGGTGGTGCGGGTGATGTGGCAGCTCATGGGGGCGCCGCTGACCCAGGCACTGGGATCGAAGGAGAAAAAGCGGTGGTGGGCGTCGCTGGGTTGCTCCTCCAGTCGGTCCAGGTCCAGGCTGCGGCGATCGACCCGGGCCGGAGTGCCGGTCTTGAGGCGATCGGTGACGAAACCCAACTGCCGCAGGGCTTCGGTCAGTCCTTCGGAGGCTTGTTCGCCGGCGCGACCCGCCGGCATCGAGCGGTCTCCCACCCAGATGCGGCCTCCCAGGAAGGTGCCCGTGGTGAGGATCACAGCTCCGGCGGCGTAGGCACTGCCGAAATAGGTGCGAACCCCCACTACACGAGCGGCTGGCGCCCTGGAGCCAGGGCTGGCGGTTGGATCTCCCTCGACGACAAGCCCGGTGACCATCGCCTCCCGCAGGTGCAGGTTGGGCGTGTGTTGCAACAGTTGCAGCATCTGGCGGGCGTATTGCCGCTTGTCGGTCTGGGCCCGCAGGGCCCAGACCGCAGGGCCGCGGCTGGCATTGAGCACCCGCTTCTGCAGGGCGGTGGCGTCGGCAAGGCGACCGATGACACCACCTAAGGCATCCACCTCATGCACCAGCTGGCTTTTGGCCGGCCCGCCGACGGCCGGGTTACAGGGCTGCCAGGCGATGCGGTCGAGGTTGAGGCTAAACAGGGCGGTGCGTACCCCCAGTCGGGCGGCGGTGAGGGCCGCCTCACAGCCGGCATGGCCGCCACCAACGACGATCAGGTCGAAGCTTTCGCTGGGGTCTGGCAGGGGACTGGTGGCATGCATCAACTCAGGCTATCGACAGAGACGATCTGCCCAGGCATTCGGCCCAGGCATTCGGCCCAGGCATTTCACCGAGGCGATCGACCCAGCGCAAGGTTTAAACCTTCACCAACTGACGCGGCTGGGCATTGATGGACGAGCCAAATAGATTAACCCCGGCGTTAAATTGAGCGTTAAATTGATACTGCAGTCCCGCCAGCCAAGATTGGCTGACTCTCAAGCTGCCCGCCGGTTGAGCTGCCACACAATGGGTGGTGTTGCAACCCAGCCATACTCAATGAAGGCAATAATCGACTTATTTTACGCAGAAGATACCCACTTATGCCAAAAGCGTTGCTGCCAGAATTACCATTGTGATCGATCGCTGCATGGGTGAAAAGTTTGATGCCAGGAACAAAGCTGGTTTCAGGTTGAAGTAGGTATAAATGGCCGCCAGCCCGAATCGCCATTAGGGGGCCGCGTCATTGGCACTGATAAAAGATCAGGCTCCAGCGGCACGGGAACGAATCATGCAGCTTGCTGCAGTCGCTGTTTATAGGCCTCAAGAGTGCCGGCATTGATCCAGCCGGTGGCGATAGTTTTGCTGTGCTCATGGCTGATCTGACCGCGATGAATGTGGGAGAGGCCCGCCGGGAAAATGGCCAAGGTACCTTTTTCGGCGGGAAGGCAATACTGCTGCCAGAGAAATTCAGTGCCACCGCCAGGAACGGTGTCGCAGTAGAGAATCCAGGCCAGCACCCGGCGAATCGGTTCGGTGGCTTCGTCGCTGGTGTTCCAGTCACAGTGCCAGGCAGCGAAGCCCTCGCCTGGCCCATAGTGCTGCAGATTGAACAGGGGGTTGACGAACAGGGACCTTTCCGGGCAACACTCAAGAAACTGGGGCCGCTCCGCCAGCCAGCGCCTGAGCCCCGCCGACACGCCCCTAATCACCACCTCAGAGAGGCCATGGGCTTCGGCATCTTGGCGGTCCAGCGCCACCAGGCTGATATCGGTTGACACCTTGGCCGGGGGATGGTCCCCTGGGCCCTCGCCGAAGGCCACACCCCGCCGCTGGAGATCACTGCGACGGGCATAAAAGCCAAGCACCGCATCGGCTAGGGCCAGGTAGCCCGGATCCTGGAAGGTGCCGATCAGCCGCATGGGCTGGGGTTGGCCGCAGGGAGGGCCACCGGCGTTGCAACCCCGAGGGAACGCTCCAGTCCTGCCATCACCACATCGGCCACGGTTTTGACCCGATAGCGGCAAGCCTGGGTTTCGCTCGAACGGAAGCTGCCCGTTTCCCAATACTTGTTGCTGCCAGCGCCACCGCCGCAAAGGCCGAAGTAATCGCAGCTAGATCGACACAGCTCAACCCCCGCGACCATGTCGCGCTGCATGCGCTGAAACTTCTCGGTACTGATCACACTTTCGAGACTGTCGTGTCTCACGTTGCCGAGTACAAAATCTCCGTATTCTTCGGTGGAAACCGCCAGCAGCTCGGGGTCAAAGGTTGAGAAATTACCTTGATGGTCCACATTTACAATGACAAAGGCACGGTTCATATCGGTATCTTGTAAGCGCTCTTCGCTGTAGATCAAACTGCAAGTAGTTTCAAACTCCCGCAGATTAAGGGCACCCGGTTCAGCGGCCACCAAGTCCCAGAACTCATCGAGAAAACGTTTGTATCGGGCTTCACTATCAGGGCGATCCAAACTGGATTGGCGGTTGACCCCTTCGGTTTCCTCCATGTTGAAGCCCACTTCGCGAATGCCGTGATCAACAAAGAACCGAAAGATGGCCTCGGCGTGATCCAGGGATTCGTCCGTTAAGACGGAGATGACATGGAAGGGCAGGTTCTCCTGCTGTAAGTATTGAATACCCCGCAGGGTGGCTGCGTGACTTCCCAGGCCGCTGCGGGTGCGGCGGTGGGCATCGTGGAGGAAGGCGGGGCCATCCAGGCTGACGCCGACGGTGATTTCGTTGCGGCGGAAGCACTCACACCACTTAGGGTCAATCAGAATGCCATTGGTCTGGATCGACTGGTAGATGCTCAGGCCTGGGGTATAGCGCGCCACAGCAGAACGGATGCGATCGGTGGCGGCGTCATAAAAATCTGGGGGCACCGCCAGGGGTTCGCCCGCATGCCAAAGCAGAGTGAAATCCCGGCCGATGAACGGACTGGAAAGCACCTTTTCCAGAATCGGATCGAGGAGCTCGAGGTCGAGGCGGCTGCGGTTATTCCGGTCCGGCAGATAGCAGTAATCGCAGTCGAGATTGCAATAGGGGGTTGGTTGGATGACCAACAGGGCCAAGGGTCCGAACGGGTTGGGTTCGGACC
>JBILDB010000168.1:0-5539 GCA_044352805.1 Cyanobium sp. | reverse complement strand
CTCCCATGGGAATGCCCAGGGCGCGGGCTTCGGCGCTGCGCGAGACGATGCAACCGTCGTTATTGGAAAGCACGACCAGGGGCCTGCCGATGACCCCTGGATCGAGCACCGCTTCGCAGGAGGCATAAAAATTGTTGCCATCGATGAGCACGATCGCGCTGGCCATGGTCCCTGGCAGTCCATGTCATTGTAGTACATCTGTACTGACTGCTGACGGGCGAGTCGCTAGGGCTGGCGCCTAATCCAGCTCCTCGTCCTCTAGGAGCAGTTGTTGAAATGAGGTGTAGAGCTCGGCGTCAGCCCCCTCGACGCGGCGGGGTCCCGCCGGGGGGCCCGGGACCGCACGGCGCCTGGAGGCTTTGGTCCGGAGCGGCGCGCTGGCTTCGGCGGCGGTGCTGGATCCAGAGGGGCTTGCAGCCGGGGAGTTGCTTGCCCCGGCCAGGTCGGTGCGTTTAGGACCACTTTCGAGTTGCCGCAATCGATCGATCAGGTGCGGCGGCACCGTGCCATCGGCGCTGGCTCGCATGAGTTCACGGAAGAGTTGTTCCGGATTGCGCTCCAGTTCCAGGGGATGGCGACCCTGGGGGGCCGGGTTTGCTTGCGGGGTCGGTGCGGCAGGGGCGGGGGAAGGCAGTTTTTGGGGCAGCTGGCGGCCGAGGGCCTCCAGCCGTTCACGGCTGCGGGCATCGAAGCTCATGGGGGCGCCGATCGTCTGGAACCCAGTGTGTCGCCTCCGGCATGCCGCTGCCCAGCCATCCTGGCGACGCCAGGGAACCCTGGCGTCAGCCGCATTGCCGAGCATGCCCCGCACTGTGGCCCAACGTCAGGGAGCCTGGGCCGAGCAACGGGCCCTGAGGCTTTTGCAAGGCAAGGGCTGGCGGCTGGTGTCGCGCAACTGGCGCTGCCGCTGGGGGGAGCTCGATCTGGTGGTCGCCAAGCCCGGGCGTTTGCTGTTGGTCGAGGTCAAGGGCCGGGGGCCCAACGACTGGGATGGGGGCGGCACGGCCGCCCTGCGCTGGCAAAAGCGTCTGCGCTTGCAGCGCGCCTGGGATTGCTGGCTGGTGGACCACCCCGCCTGGGCCGACAGACCGGTGGAGCAGGTGGCGGCCCTAGTGCCGTTGCCCCCCCGCTTGGGTCCGGTGCGCTGGATTCGGCTTGGCTGAA
This sequence comes from Cyanobium sp., assembly GCA_044352805.1. Taxonomy (GTDB): domain Bacteria; phylum Cyanobacteriota; class Cyanobacteriia; order PCC-6307; family Cyanobiaceae; genus Cyanobium. The sequence goes on along the minus strand of JBILDB010000168.1, from coordinate 4,375 downwards.
TGTGCGGTCCCTCAGAACGGCCAATTCAGGGGCTGGCGCCTTCGGGGCTGGCGCCTTCGGGGTTAGCGCCTCCGGGGCTGGCGGCGCCCGGGCTGAAGCGCACCGTGCAGCGATAGCGGGGCAGGCCCCCCATGCTGCCGACGCCGATCTCCTGGCAAGCCGTGCTGTCCACCCGGGCGCCGGTGGGCACGAGCTGCAGGGCCCGTTGGCTGGCGTCCTCCTGGCTCCAGATCGATTCGGCTGTGCGGCTGGGTTGCGCCCGGGCCGCCAGCGGCCAGGGGGCCAGGGCCGCCAGGGCGAGGGCCATCAGGACGAGGGCCGTCCCAGCCCGGAGCCCCTGGCCGCCGGGGTTGGGACGGCCAGGGGCTCCGGGTCTGGGGCCGTCCTGGGCTTCGGGTCCTCGGCGGCCTGGAGCCTCAAGGGAGGGGGAGGAGGTCATGGCAGCGGGGGGACAGGCAATGTGGAAGTCTGTGCGCAGGTGGTTCATGACTTTCAGCGGCCACCGTGCCCGGCACCGCTTTGGCCAGCATTGGCTCGTCGACGCCGCAGTGCTCGATCAGATTGTGGCGGCGGCGGGCCTTCAACCCCACGATCGGGTGCTGGAGGTGGGACCTGGCCGCGGCGCCCTCACCGAGCGGTTGCTGGCTTCCAATCTGGCGGCCTTGGAGGCGATCGAACTGGATCGGGATCTGGTAGCGGGCCTGAAGCAGCGCTTCGGCCCGGACCCCCGCTTCCAGTTGATCGAGGGCGATGCGCTGCGGGTTCCGATCGAGCGCCAGGGCCCCAAGGCCTGCACCAAGGTGGTGGCCAACATCCCTTACAACATCACTGGCCCCCTGCTGCAAAGGCTGGTGGGCAGCCTGGAGGCACCGCTGACCCCCCCCTTCGAGCGCCTGGTGTTGTTGGTGCAGCGCGAGGTGGGCGAGCGCATCCGGGCCCAACCGGGAACGTCGGCCTATGCGGCCTTGAGTGTGCGCATGCAGTTGCTGGGCCACTGCCGTTTGGTCTGCCCCGTGCCACCCCGTTGTTTCAAGCCACCCCCGAAGGTCGATTCGGAGGTGCTGCTGATCGAACCGTTAGCCGCCGGCTCCCGCCTCTCCGCCGCTGGGGCTGGGGTACTCGATCCGCTGCTGCGGCGTTGTTTCGCTTCGCGGCGCAAGATGTTGCGCAACACCCTCGCCGGTCTCCTGCCTGCCGAACAGCTGCAGGGCGTCGCCGGGGCCGCCGGTGTCGATTTGGCGGCCCGGCCCCAGGACCTCTCCCCCAGCCGCTGGCTCGCCCTGGCGGCCGGCTTGAATCCGGCCATTCCTGCTGCGGCGTTCGCGCCCCCCACTGATGGCTGAACTGACCGTATTGGCCCCGGCCAAGATCAATCTGCATCTCGAAGTCCTGGGACTGCGCAGCGACGGCTTCCACGAGCTGGCGATGGTGATGCAGACCCTTGATCTGGTCGACCGTCTCGATTTCCGCCCGACCGCCGATGCCTGTCTAAGCCTCTCCTGTGATGACCCCAACCTCAGCAGCGGGCCCGACAACCTCATCTTGCGGGCCGCCGAAGGGTTGCGCGCCAGGGTGGGATTGCCGGAACTGGGGGCGGCGATCAGGCTGCAGAAGAGGATTCCGGTGGGAGCCGGGTTGGCGGGGGGCTCCGCCGACGCGGCTGCCACCTTGCTGGGACTCCAGCTGCTCTGGGGCGTTTCCCTAGAGCCGGCCGCCTTGATGGAGTTGGCGGCCGCCTTGGGTTCGGATGTGCCCTACTGCCTGAGCGGAGGGTTGCAATTGAGTTTTGGCAGGGGGGAGCGGTTGGAGCCCGCAGAGGCTTTGACGGGCCGGTGCCTCGGGGTGTTGCTGGTGAAGCATCCGGAAGCCAGCGTCGCCACGCCCTGGGCTTACGGCCGCTGCCGGGAGTTGCGCGGCGATTTTTATCTGGATTGCGAGGCAGATTTCGAGCAGCGCCGCCAGGCCCTGCGCCAGGGAGCGCTGCTGGCTGCTCTGCAGAACCAGTCACCGCTGCCTCCCCTGCGCAATGACCTCCAGTCGGTTGTGGCGCCTGAGGTGAGCAGCGTTGGTCTTGCCCTCGATCTGCTGCGCCAGGCCCCCGGGGCCCTGGCGGTGGCGATGAGCGGTTCGGGCCCCAGTGTGTTTGCGCTGTTTGCCGATGGGGCCGGGGCTGAACGGGCGGCCGCGACCCTGGCCGAACCCCTGGCGGCTGGGGGATTGGCTTGGTGGTGCACTCGCACCAGAGCGACAGGTGTCAGCCTGGAGGCTGATTCCAGTGCCCCATGAGTGAAGCCCTCTCCCCGTCCAATGGTTCCGACCCCCAGGGACCCCGTAAGGGACCGCTTAGCTTCCTGACTGGTGCCCTCACCAGTGGCTTGCTGGCCTGGCTTGCCCTGGGGCTGAGCCGGCGGGTCCTGGCCCATTACGCCAGCCACCCTCCCCAGTTCAGCTCGGCGATCGCCCAAAACATCGCTACGGCGATGAAGACCCTGATTGTGGGCATGTGTTTTCTGGCCAGCTTCAGCTTCGCCTTCATCGGGCTAGGTCTGTTCGTGGTGTTTGTGCGCTCCTTGGTGGTGGCCAAACCTGGTTCGGCCGCCTGAAACCGCAGGGCGCTGCCGCAGTCTGAGATAGGTTGGCCCCACCCTTGGCCGATGTCAGATCGTGGCCGAAACCCTGCTGTTCAATGCCCTGCGCGAAGCCATCGATGAGGAGATGGCTCGAGATCCGAATGTTTGTGTCATGGGGGAAGACGTGGGCCACTATGGCGGCTCCTACAAAGTCACCAAGGATCTGCACCAGAAGTATGGCGAGTTGAGGGTCCTCGATACACCCATTGCTGAGAATGCATTTACGGGCATGGCCGTTGGAGCTGCCATGACGGGCTTAAGGCCGATTGTGGAAGGCATGAATATGGGTTTTCTGCTGCTGGCGTTTAACCAGATTTCCAACAATATGGGAATGCTTCGCTATACCAGTGGTGGCAATTATACTATTCCTACTGTTGTGCGGGGTCCCGGTGGCGTAGGCCGCCAATTGGGGGCTGAACACAGCCAGCGTTTAGAGGCTTATTTCCACGCGGTTCCCGGGATCAAAATTGTCGCTTGTAGCACGCCCACCAATGCTAAGGGGTTGATGAAAGCGGCGATTCGAGATAACAACCCAGTGGTCTTTTTTGAACACGTATTACTCTATAATCTCTCCGAAGAAATTCCAGCTGGGGAGTATATTTGTGCTTTAGATCAGGCTGAAATTGTTAGAAGCGGAAAGGATTTAACAATTCTGACCTATTCGCGCATGCGCCATCATTGCCTTAAGGCGGTGCAGCAATTGGAGGCAGAGGGGCTTGATGTTGAGTTGATTGATCTTATCAGTCTAAAACCCTTTGATTTGGTTACAATTTCCGCGTCCATACGCAAGACACATCGTGTCATTATTGTTGAAGAATGTATGAAAACTGGCGGAATTGGGGCTGAGCTTATTGCGCTAATCACGGAAAACTGCTTCGATGAACTTGATGCTCGCCCCGTGCGGCTCTCATCCCAAGATATCCCAACTCCTTACAATGGTAAGCTTGAAAATCTTACAATCATTCAGCCCCACCAAATTGTGACGGCGGCTAAAAACATTACCAGCGGTGCCCTCTGACCATGGGACGTCAACAAGGTTGGGTTGCCTTCATACTGGCGCTGGCAATCAGCGCCGCAGTGGTTCTTTATACCAATGGTTTGAGGCTCGGTCTCGACCTGCGGGGGGGCAGCCAGCTCACCCTGCAGGTGTTGCCCGCCGGAGCCATTCAACAAGTTGATCGTGAACAACTGGAAGCGGTCAAAGATGTGCTTGACCGCCGCATCAATGGCCTCGGTGTGGCTGAATCCACCCTCCAGACCGTCGGCAATGATCAGTTGGTGCTGCAGCTTCCCGGGGAACAGGACCCCAGCCGGGCGGCCAAGGTGCTGGGAACGACCGCTTTGCTTGAATTTCGCGCTCAGAAACCAGGTACCGAACAGCAGATGCAGGGCCTTTTGACCCTGAAACGCCAAGCCGAGGCAATCCTGGAGAGCACCCGCCCCACCCCGGGTTCTGCGGCGCCCCCGGCTTCTCCCCTCAAGGCGGCCGATTTGGCCAAGGCGATGGCCCCCCTTGGCATCAAGGTTTCGCCAAACGCCAGCGAAGCGGACCAACTCGACCAACTCCTCATTGAGGTCAACCGACGCGTCCTTTCCCTCTATGGACCCCCTCTGCTCACCGGTCGAGACTTGACAAGTGCCGGCAGGCAGCAACAGTCAAGCGGAGATTCCTGGGAAGTGACCCTGGGATTTGATCGAGCCGGAGGCGAGAAGTTTGCCGGCCTCACCCAGTCCATTGCCGGCAC
>JBILDB010000167.1:0-5591 GCA_044352805.1 Cyanobium sp. | reverse complement strand
CCGAATTGGTGCGGGTCGAGGCTCCCGGTCGTTACCGCCGGCTGGGTCGCAGTCGCGATGACGCCGCCGGTGAATGCTTCGACAAGGTGGCGCGGTTGCTGGGCCTCGGCTATCCCGGCGGTCCGGCAATTCAGGCGGCGGCCATGGCGGGAGATCCCGCCCGGTTCCGCCTGCCCAAAGGTCGGGTCTCCAGACCCGAAGGGGGCTTCTATCCCTATGACTTCAGCTTCAGCGGTCTGAAAACGGCGATGCTGCGCCAGGTGCGCCAGCTGGAACAGGCGCCGGACCCCCTGCCTGTCGCCGACCTGGCCGCCAGTTTTGAACAGGTGGTGGCCGAGGTGTTGGTGGAACGGAGCTGCCAATGTGCCCTGGATCAAGGCTTGGGCACGTTGGTGCTGGTGGGGGGGGTGGCAGCTAATTTGCGTTTAAGAGATCTGCTGGAGAGACGGGCCGCCGCCGCCGGTTTGGTTTGGTTTGGGGCCCCTTTGCAGTTCTGCACGGACAATGCGGCCATGATTGGCTTGGCTGCCGTGCAGCGGCTGGAGGCAGGCCTGACCAGCCCCCTGGAGCTGGGGGTGATGGCCAGGCTTGCCCTGGAGGACGCTGGAGAACTTTATGGAGGCTCCAGTGGCAGTGAGGCAAATCTCCTTTAATTGCCGTTAAGGTGCATAACGCGCGTTGTTTTGGCTCAGGCAACCCCTTGGGCTTGGCTCAGTGGGCTTGGCTCAGGCAAGCCCTTGGGCTTGGCTCAAGCAAGCCCTTGGGCTTCGCTCAATTAGTTTTCCTGATCTTTTGACAGCGCAGGCTTCGGCGAACCCCCTTCCGTGGATCCTTCCCCTGACCCGACCGTAGATATGGACGCTCCTGAGGTCACCGGGGAGCCGGTTTCCCGGCAGGAGCTTAATTCTTGGCGTCGGGGCTTTACTCCCCAAGCTGAGATCTGGAATGGCCGTCTGGCCATGGTGGGCCTGTCCGTGGGCCTGACCGTGCTGCTGGTGGCCCGTCTTGCTGCCCATCACCCCTAAAGGGTTTGCCCTAGTGGAGATTGTGGTGGCCGCCGGGATTCAGCTGCGGCCCCGCAGGCTCTGGGCTAGTTCACCGCGTTTGAGGCTATGCAGCAGCGCCTCTTCCGGCAAGGCGCGACCCTCGTTCACCAGGTTCAGCAGCGATTGGTTGCTGGTCTGCATGCCATCAAAGTGGCTGCGGCTCATGATTTCTTCAATGGCATCGAGATCACCCCGTTCCAGATAGTCGCGGCAAGCATCGGTATTGATCAGGATTTCGAAGTAGGCGGCCCGGCTGCCATCGAGGGTCTTGAGCAGACCCTGGGAGATCACCGCCAGCAGGGATTCGGCCAGGGAGCGGCGTATCAAGTGTTCTTCCTGGGGGGTGTACATGCCCAGCACCCGCTCCACGGTGCGCACGGCCGAGTTGGTGTGCAGGGTGCCCAGCACCAGGTGCCCCGTCTGGGAGGCCTCAAGGGCCGTTGCCAAGGTGGTTTGGTCACGGATTTCGCCGATCAGAATCACATCAGGGTCCTCCCGTAGGGAGGCACGCAGGGCATTGTGGAACTCGCGGGTGTGCTGGCCCACTTCCCGTTGTCTAATCAGAGATTGGCGACTTTCGTGTATGAATTCTACCGGATCTTCGATGGTTAAGATATGGCGTTTCATCGTGTTATTAATATGATCGATCAAGGTGGCCATGGTCGTAGTTTTGCCAGAGCCGGTGGGGCCTGTCACCAGGATGAGCCCCCGGCTTTGGCAGGCCAGATCCTTCATCACCGGCGGCAGGCCCAGCTTTTCGAAACTGGGGATTTCGGTGGGAATGAGGCGCAGCACCATGGCTAGGCCGTTGACTGTTTCGAGCAGGTTGATGCGCACCCGCGCGAATGAGAATGTATGGGAAGTGTCGTATTCCTTGTCTCTTAAAAATATATCTAGTTCGCCCGGATCCAGCAGCTCCCGCAGCCACTGGCGAAAACAGGCGGGATCCGTTACCGGCCAATTGGTGCGCAAGATGTCGCCACGACTGCGGTAGCGAGGCTCTTCCCCCACGCCAAGGTGGACGTCGGAAATGTTGTTGAGATGGGCTATTCGGACGATGCCTTCCACCGTATCTGGCATGGGGCCGAAGAGGCCCTCCCGCTGGAGCGGCTGGGTGGCGAAAGCTTGGGGAGGTGGGGGTGGCGGTGGTGGTGTGGTCCCCACTGGGACGAATCCCGCCGAGGGGTGCAGATCGGTCATGACGTCTTTGGCTCTGCTTGCATTGTGACCTTGCTGCCAGCTTTCAATGCTGCCAGCTTTGAATCTTTGAATAAGGATGGCGCTCTTTAAGATCCGAGTGTCCGCACCTTGGCCTTGTCCAACTCCACCGGTGACCTGCCGCTAGTCACCCTTGTTCTGGGCACGCGTCCTGAAGCCATCAAAATGGCACCCGTGATTCGGGCCTTCCAGGCCAGTGAGGACTTCCGCAGCCGGGTGGTCCTCACCGGTCAGCACCGCGAGATGGTCAGCCAGGTGATGGACCTATTCGCCATCAAGGCGGATCGGGACCTGGCCCTGATGGCACCCAACCAAACCCTCACCCACGTCACCACCGCAGCGCTGGAAGGGCTTCGCCAGGAATTCGTTGAGTTCAGGCCCGACCTCGTCTTGGTCCAAGGGGACACCACCACGGCCTTTGCCAGTGCCCTGGCGGCCTTCTACGAGCGCCTGCCCGTGGGCCACGTCGAGGCCGGATTGCGCACCGACAACCTCTTTGATCCCTTCCCGGAGGAGGCCAACCGACGGCTGATCTCCCAGCTGGCGGTGCTGCATTTCGCTCCCACCGAACAGGCGGCCCTCAACCTGCGGGCCTCAGGGGTGGTGGGGGAGACGGTCACCACCGGCAATACGGTGATTGATGCCCTGCTGCAGATGGCGGAAACCACGCCCGAATGGCATGTGGAGGGGCTGGATTGGCGCCGGCAGCGGGTGCTGCTGGCCACGGTCCATCGGCGCGAGAACTGGGGGGAGCGCCTCGAGGACATCGGCCGTGGCTTGCTGGCCCTGCTGGACCTGTACCCCGATACCGCCCTGCTGCTGCCCTTGCATCGCAACCCGACCGTGCGGCAGCCGCTGCAGGCCCTGCTTGGTTCCCACCCGCGGGCCTTCTTGACCGAACCCCTCGATTACAACCACTTGGTGGCGGCCCTGCGCGGCTGCACCCTGGTGCTCACCGATTCCGGCGGTCTGCAGGAAGAGGCCCCCGCCTTGGGGAAACCGGTGTTGGTGTTGCGGCGCACCACCGAGCGGCCCGAGGCGGTGGCGGCCGGAACCGCCAGGCTGATCGGCACCGACAGCGCCACGATCGTCGCCGAAGCCAGCCGGCTGCTAAACGACGCCGAGGCCTATGGGGCCATGGCGATGGCCCACAATCCCTTTGGGGATGGCTACGCCAGCGGTCGCATCGTGGCGGCAGCCTTGCGGTTCATGGCCGCTTCTTCGCCCACGGCGGCAGGTCGATGAAAATGGGGGTGTCGCTGGCCAATCCGGAGATGATCTGGGTGTCCCGGCCACTGCTCACCCCCAGTTGCACCGGCTGAAACTTGGGCTCCCGGTCCTTGCCGACCAGCAGCACCCCCGGCCGGCCGTTTTCGGTGACCACCGCCACGGTGGGTACCAGGGTGCGGGGACCCAGGTCGCCAGTCTTGAAATCAACGTCGGCGGTCATGCCAATCCGCAGTTGGGGCGCCGGCTCGGTCAGCTGCAATTTGACTTCGAAGGAAGTCACGTTGTTGGTCTTGATGGCTCGCGGGGCGATCTGGCGCAGCCGGGCGGCAAAGCGCCGATCGGGAAACGATTCGACCCGAACGCTGGCGGGCATGCCCAATTGCAGGCGGCCCAGGTCGCTTTCGGGGACCTTGGCGATCACCTCAAGCCCCCGGGCCAGTTCGACGATCGAGGAGCTGGTGGCTCCAGCGGTGGCGGAGGCGGTGGTGGTTGGGGTGACAAAGGCGCCGGGTTCAGCAAAACGCTGGCTGATGACGCCGCTGAAGGGGGCCCTGATCGTGAGTTCTTCCCGCTCGACCAGGCGCTGTTCGATGCGCTGGCCGGCGGCGTTGAGGGCCATGCTCTTGACCTCGTAATCCGAGCGGAAACGGTTTAGTTCGTTGAGGCTGATGGCCCCTTGACGAAACAACGGTTCATTGCGCTGCAGCTCACTGCGGCTGCGCTCCAGTTCGGATCTGGCGGCCAGCAAATTGGCCTGCAGCTCTTGAATGCGGTCGCGCAGGTCGCCATCGTCCATGCGGGCAATCGGTTGGCCCGCCACCACCAGATCGCCCTCATCGACCAGCAGCTCGACCAACTGGCCCTGGCGCTTGGGGCTGACGTTGACCCGATTAACCGCGTCCAGCTCGCCGGTGGCGGTAACCAACCCAGGCAGGGAGCCGGTGCGGGAGAGCACCGTGAAGGGGGCTATATCCCGTTTGGCTAGGGCCTGTTGCCGCAGCCACCAGCCCAAGCCCGCCAGGGCGGGCACCAGCAGGGCCAGGCCGATCCAGAGACCGCGGCGATTGCGGCGGCGGCGGGGGCTGGGAGGTGGCGGCAAGACCATTTCCGGTTCAACCGATGCTGGCTTCGGCGGCCGTTCAAGGGAAGGGATTCGGCTGGGGGATCGGCTGAGCGAGACGCCTTCCGGTTCCCGATTAGCGGGCTGCAGGGGGATGGGGGCGGACATCAAGGGCCAGGGAGTGGAGCCAGTCTCGCTGTTTCAGCGCACCAATGTGATGGGTGATCGGGGCAGCGGCTCGTAGATTCCGACCATGCTTAAAGCCGGAATCGTCGGCTTGCCCAACGTGGGCAAGTCCACCCTCTTCAATGCGTTGGTGGCCAACGCCCAGGCCACCGCCGCCAATTTCCCCTTCTGCACCATCGAACCCAACAGCGGGATTGTGGCGGTGCCCGATGGGCGCCTCGCTCAGCTCGCCAAGGTTTCCAGTTCCAAGGAGATCATCCCCACCAGGGTCGAGTTCGTCGATATCGCCGGCCTGGTCAAGGGGGCCAGCCAGGGTGAGGGGCTGGGAAACAAGTTCTTGGCCAACATCCGGGAAGTCGACGCCATCGTCCATGTGGTGCGTTGCTTTGAAGACGACGACGTCATCCATGTCTCGGGGTCGGTGGATCCACTGCGCGATGTGGAGGTGATCAATCTGGAGCTGGCCCTGGCCGATCTAGCCCAGGTGGAGAAGCGCCGCGAACGGCTCAAAAAGCAGCTGCGCACCAGCAAGGAAGCCGCGGTGGAGGACGGGATTTTGGAGCGCATTCAGGCGGTGCTGGAGGAGGGTGGGGCCGCCCGTTCCCTGTCTCTCGGCGAGGACGAACAGGTGTTGCTGCGTCCCCTTGGCCTGCTCACCGCCAAACCGATCATCTATGCCACCAACGTCAACGAAGACGACCTGGCCAGCGGCAACGCCATGGTCGAAGCGGTGGCGGCCCTGGCGCAGCGAGAGGGGGCGGAAACGGTCCGGATTTCGGCCCAGGTGGAGGCGGAACTGATGGAGTTGCCAGAAGCAGAAAGGGCTGAATTCCTGGCCGGATTGGGGGTGA
>JBILDB010000166.1:0-5592 GCA_044352805.1 Cyanobium sp. | reverse complement strand
GGGTGCCCTCCAGCCGGGCCCCTTCCAGGCTGGCGCCAGCCAGGTTGGTGCGGGCCAGGTTGGCATCGCTGAGGTCGGCCAGGTGGAAATCACAGCCGCGCAGGTCGGCGCCGTTGAAATCAATGCCTCGCAGGTCCGTGCCGCTCAGGTCGGCCCCCTTGAGCATGTCCCTCAGCCGGATCACCGGAATGCCACTGAGCCGGTCTTCCTCGTAATTACCCTGGCCATCAAGAATCGCCCGACCCAAGCGATTGTCACGGCGCAGGGGGGTCAGCAGGCGGGCATTGGAAAGGAAACGCAGGATGCGGGCCTTGCCCTCCCTGTCGATGCTGCTGATCACCGCCGCCAATCGCCCTTCGGCCAACATGCGCTCCAGGGGCCAATCCTCCAGCATTCCCTCTTCATCGCTGATCAATTCAGAGATGCCGTGGATGAAGCTGTCGATCGTCTGGGCCTGGGTGATGCGGTTTTGTTGGGTGGTCAGGCGTTGATCCACCATCACCTGTCGCCAGGCAATCAACAGCGCTACAAAGGCCACCAGGATCTGGCCGAAGGCGCCCACCACCCCCTCGCCGATGGCACCGATGGCCTCCCAATTGCGCGAGCGAAACAGGTTCAAAAACGGCTCGAGCCAGCCCAGACTTAACGGAATCGACACCGCCGCGATCACTAATGCCAGCACCGCCAGGGCCAAGGCGGTGGGTCCATCATCAAGGCGGCCACTTAACTGACGCCACAACGGCGGCAGCAGCTGCACCAGGGCCAGGGCCACCAGCACCAGGGAGGCCACCAGGGTCAGCGGTGCATAACCCACCACCAGGGCCACAATGGTGACCAGCAGGGCCAGCAGCAGTTGCAGCGAGCTGGAGCGTTGTAGCCGCAGCCAGGCATTGCTGGCCCGAAATACCGGCACCTCGTCCTTGCGGCTGGCTTGGCCGGCGGCCGATCGCTGCAGCTGGACCGGCTCGCCCGGCAGGGGCTCCTCGGCGGGTAAGGGGGGAAACAGTTCGTCTTCGAAGCGCGTCATCTCAGGTGGTGGCGCCCAGCACGGCGGGCTGGAAATAGAAGCCTGCTGCCAGAATGACGTAAGCCGCCAACAGCAACACCCCTTCGAGCCAATCGGAGCGACCATCCAGGCTGACCAAGTTGCTCACCACCACGGCGGTGACGATGGCGACAAGCTCATAGAGCTCGAAATGGAGGTCGATCGGATGACCCAGCAGGGGGCCGATCAGCACCAGCAGGGGCACCACCAGCAGGGCCACCAGCAGGGTTGAACCGAGGGCCACCGATACCGACAGGTCCATCTTGTCCTTGCGGGCCATGGACACGGCGGTCAGATATTCAGCCACCCCTCCCAGCAACGGCAGCAGCACTACCCCTGTGAACAGGGGGCTGAGTCCGACGCTCTCGGTCACCCCCTCAACCACCCCGACGAACATTTCCGATTCGTAGGCGACGCCGGCGGTGGCTAGGACCAGCACCAGCAACCAGGGGAATAGCTTCGGCTTCTCACCCCCGGAGTGAACCTCGTCCTCCAGATCCACCTCCGCCACTTCATATAGCCCCGTGTGGGTGCGCAGCGAAAACAACAGGGTCAGGCCGTAGACCAGCAACAGCACCCAGGCCACAAACAGCGAGAACGATTCACTGCCGGCAACACCGCGTTCGCCCTGGCCCATCTGGGTAAGGCTGGGGATGACGATGGCCAGCACCGCCAGGGTCATGGCGGTGCCGTTGACGCGAGCCACCACCGGCTGGAAGGTTTGTTCGCGGCGGCCGATGCCTCCCACCAGCATCGAGAGGCCCAGGGCCAGCAGCAGATTGGCCACGATGGTGCCGGTGATGCTGGCCTTGACGATGTCCACCAGGCCAGCCCGCAGGGCTGTCAAGGCGATGATCAATTCGGTGGCGTTGCCGAACAGGGCATTGAGCAGGGCCCCGATCGAGGGTCCGAGGGCGAGGGCAAGTTCTTCGGTGGCCGTACTGAGCCAGACCGCCAGGGGAATGATGGCCAGGATCGCAGTCACAAAGACGGCGCCATCGCCCCAGTGCAGGGTTTCGGCGGCGATGGAAAGGGGCACGAAGGCCAGCATCCCCAGGGCAATGGTGGTGCGGAGCGTCATGGAGATCAAAAAGTGCATCCATTGTGAGGGGATGGGCGGCCCAAGCCATTGATTTTCAACAGCAATCGCGCCTTGGTCCCCACACGCCCTCGCCGAGCCAGGATGGGTTTCTGAAGGAAAAACAAAGAAGTTACATGATTAAAAGATTCGAAAAACAGTCATATCAACAACAAAAGCTTCAATTATTTAGTGTGAATCGCGACATAAAAGTGCCATTAAGTGTTGATACGTCGATTCAGGCAAAATTTTGGTCCAAAAAGCACTTTTTGCCATTTTTGCATTGGCAAAGTGCTGGCTGTAAACGATTCGCTGCCACCATGTTGCGTCAACTCCATCAGCAAATTACGGCCATAGCCCTTGCCACCACAGTTTCTACGGCGATTTTGAGCCGACCTGCGGCGGCGGCTGACAGCTTCAATTTGCATGAAGCCACAATCACCAGCATCCAAGAGGCATTCAACAGTGGGCTGTTGAATTCCCAGAAGCTGGTTCAGCTATATCTGAATCGTATTAATGCCTACGACCCTCTCCTGAATTCGATTATTTCCATCAACCCCAATGCGCTTGCCGAAGCGGCCGCCCTCGATGCCGAACGGGCCACATCGGGGGCCCGCAGCATGTTGATGGGGATTCCAATCCTGATCAAAGACAACATTGATACCAGCTTCCTGCCTACCACCGCAGGCTTTTTAGGGCTCAAGGATTCCCTCCCCCCCGATAACGCCACGATTACCCAGAAGCTGATTGACGCCGGGGCGATCATACTTGGCAAGACCTCCCTTACCGAATTTGCCAACTACCTCACCAGTGGCATGCCAGCGGGATATAACTCCTTGAATGGCTATACCCTAAATCCCTATAATCCTGTACTGCAGTCAAATAGTGATGGTCGGCCGCTCCTCTCCCCCGGGGGCTCCAGTGCCGGCTCAGGATCAGCCTGTGCTGCCAACCTAGCCACCATTTGCATCGGCACCGAAACATCGGGATCCATCCTTAGCCCTTCCAACCAGAATTCCCTGGTGGGCATCAAACCCACGGTGGGTCTTTGGAGCCGGGATGGCATCATTCCCATCGCCGCCAGCCAGGACACCGCCGGACCGATGACGCGCACCGTCACGGATGCTGCCATCCTCTTGGGCGCCCTCACCGGTGTCGACCCCAAGGATTCTCAGACGAACACCCAGATCGGTTTAGCCAAAACCGATTACACCCCATACCTTAAAACAGATGCCCTTGTTGGGGCCAAACTGGGTTATTACACCAAGCCCAATAGCAACACGGCAAATGGAGCTGAACAACTCAATATTTTCAATACCGCCATCAACAAAATCCGCTCCCTGGGGGCCACGGTCACCGAAATTGCCTTTACACCACCAAATAATAGCTCGACGGTACTACCCTATGAATTCAAACGCGACCTGAATCTCTATCTGGCCAGTCTTGGCTCTAGTGCAGAGATCCAGTCCATGGAAGATGTTTATAGCTTCATCAACCAATATCTTATCGATAATCCCGACCCTAACGGCCCTTTCAAATACGGCAAAGTACGCATCGATGCATCCCGCCTAATCGATCTTTCCCCCACCAGTGCAGACACAATAAAGTATCTAAATGACCGAGCATTAGATTTGCAAAATTCCCAAACCCTTGGCATTGATAAGTTCTTGGCTGACAATGGACTTGATGCCATCCTCTATTCCGGCACCGCCGGGGCAGGGATTGGCGCCAAAGCTGGCTATCCCACAGTGATTGTACAAGCGGGCTACCAAACTCTCAACAACCTCAATCCCTTGGGAATCTCCTTCTTGGGCAAGGCCTATCAAGAGGATAAGTTGCTTGGTTACGCCTATGCCTATGAGCAAGGCTCCCTGGTGAGGCAGGCTCCCAACAGCACACCTGCCCTGACCGGTGAATTTATAACTGCTGTTCCCGGTCCCTTGCCTATCATGGGTGTGGGTGGCGCCTTGCTTTGGAGCCGGCGTCTGCGCCGCCGCATTAACAATGGAGCAGAATTAATAAATACTCCTTTAGATGCGATACTACCTTCCCAAAAAGTATAACAAAAAGACCTAGAAGGTTCTAACATCTTTTTCTATCATTTAATCAAGATAGATTACTTCTGTCCTATGTTCAGGGGCCCAATACGGGCCCTTGTTAGCATCGTTCGAGATTGGCCCTCAAGGGCAGTCGATTAAGGCAGAAGACGGGTTCCCGCCGACCATTGGAATTAATAGTTGCTGCACGGACCGGATTGTTGTCAGCGGACTTTGTTGCAAAGTGGCGGGGGCGGCAACCGCCACACTGGTCAGTAGCAAGGTGATCCATGCTGTGATCACCGCTTCCCGCACCATCCGGGCCCGCCGGCGCAGTCGGTCGGTTTGCGGCTTGGAGCACTGATGGGTCGGGGGCAGTATCCGCGCCTTAACTCCCAGGGCAAATCCCACCCTGCCTGCCCTGTTACGAGGCCGATGCAGGGTCCTTGGAGGGCTAGAAAGAAGCTGGGTCATGGCGTTGCGATAAATAGGGGGTGACACTGTTATCGCATGGATTTGGCCTGAAGTCGCCAAATCCAGACATTTTCCTGCCCTGGGAGCTTCTCAGCTTCAAATCCAGGACCAAACGCTGCATAGGCCGCTGTATTCCGCTGGGATCCATAAGGCCGCAGCTGCAGGGCGCTGCGACAGGGGCGTCAGGCGAGCGCGAGACGTCGGCGGCCTTCGCCATGGCCGGCAGATTGCAGGATCGCAACTTCATCTGACGTCCTTCCGAAGCAGCCTGCAAGACCTCCAACCCCATCCAATCAGGTTCGCGCTTCCCCCCGCAGGCTGACTGGCAGCATCAGAGCCAAGCGGAGCCAGCACCCTGCAATCACCCACCGTGCTCACCACACTATTAATCCTGCTGGTGGGCCTGGCCCTGGCCCGGCTCAGTGCCGGAAAAATGGCTCGCTGGGCGGTGCCGGCGATCGTGGTGGAGCTGGTGATTGGCTTTGTGCTGGGCAACAGCTTGCTGCCCTTCGCTGCCATCAAACCGCTGAGCGGCCTGACGGAACTGGGGGTGCTGTCGCTGTTCTTCCAGGTGGGCCTGGAGGTGCGCGGCGATCTGCTGGCCTCCCGGCGCGGCACAATCCTGCGGCTAGTGGCCCTGAGCTGCCTGGCGCCGCTGCTGGGTTACTGGCCGCTGACGCTGGGCTTCGGCATGGCCCCGGCCACGGCGCTGCTTTGTCTGACCTGCGTGGCCGCCACCGGCACTGGGGTCACCCTGCGGCTGTTGGCCCAACGGGGCGCCCTGCACACCCCCTCGGGCCGATTGCTGGTGGGGGTGTCCGTGCTCGACGACCTGCCCGCCATCGGCCTGCTGAGCCTCTCGGTGGCCTTGGGGGGGAGCAACTGGAACAGTGGCCCGGGCTGGCCCGGGATGGTCCTGGGTCTAGGGGCTGCCGCGGCGAGCGTGGTGCTGGCGGACC
>JBILDB010000165.1:0-5597 GCA_044352805.1 Cyanobium sp. | reverse complement strand
GCCTCGGCGAAACAGGCGAACATCTGGCGCTGGGGATTGGTCATTTCAGCAACCGCCATCATCTGCCAGCCGATATCACTGCCAAATTCGACGATGCCGCCCTTGACGACATGAACTCCCTCGCAAGCCACCTTGCTGTCTAGGTTCTTGGGATAGCCCCCATCCAACATCAAGCAGGGACGGTGCAGCCGTTCCCCGTCGATGCTCAGGGTCTGGGGCAGACTCGCCACCCAGACCACGATATCGGCTTGGGTCAGTGCCTCCTCCAAGGCAAGAATGCGCCCCCCTCCGAGTTGAATTTGCAGAGCCTCAAGGGGGGCCTGCTGGCGGGCCACAAGCAATAATTCTGCCACTCCTGTGCGCTGGCTCAACCAGCTGCAGACCGCACTACCGATGTCACCCGTGGCCCCGACCACCGCTACGGACGCCTTGGCCAAATCAATGCCAATGCTGGGGGCGATGGTCTCGACCTGACGACAAATAACCCAAGCCGTATGGGTGTTGCCGGTGGTGAAACGCTGCCAGTCGAGGGTGGTATTGCGAATGTGCTGCTGTTGCAACAGGTTGAAATTCTCGAAAATGATCGAGGTGAAACCCCCCAAAGCGGTGATATCGAGGCCACTTTTCTGGGCCAGTTCCATGGCATTCAGGACCTTGCGGCGGGCGGTTTTAAAGCGCCCAAGCATTTCAGGAACAAATACCGAATCGATATAGGCCCCCTCAATTTGCTTGCCCGTCGGGCTGGTCACCGTGATGCGTTCGACCAACTGGGGTGGGGCGCTGCACCACATGTCCAGATCGCCTCTGGCGTACTCCTCATAGCCAAGCAACCGGGCCTTGTTGCGAGCCTCTTCAAGGTTGGTGGAGTGACCGATGAGGCCGAACATGGGCAGTTTTGAAGGGTGTGGCGGCTGGCGAAAGGAGAACTGTTGCCAGCCGTTCATCCTTGCATGGGGGGTTAGTTAAGAGGGGCTCAACCCACCAAGGCGGCTGCAGCCAGACGGGCGATCTCTTTGGAGCTAAAGCCAATTTGGGTGAGGGAATCTTGGTAGGCAATTAAAAAATCTTCGATTAAATCTTCCTTGGCCATGCCCAAAGCGGCAGCATCGGCGGCGACCCGATCCAACATGCGACGCACGTGGGGCAGATTGGCGCGGTTGGCGGCCTGCAGTTCCTCACGGCACTCGTGCAGATGGGCTTTTAGCCACTCTTGGCCGTAGTTGAGGTGGGTGTATTCGTCTTGAACAACAGCTTCGGTGATTTTACGGGCAAAGGGATCGGATACGGGAATGTAAATGTGATAAGCGGATATGGCGAAAGCCTCGATTAGTAGTGATTGAATAAGTAGGCAAGTCACTACTTTGCCCTCGGCCAGAGCTTCCTGAAAGTTATCTCGTAATGGCGTAAAGAATTCCCGGGCAAAGTCCATATCGGCTTTAACCCCCAGATTGGCGCCACAAGCGGTGAAACCCTTGAGGTGCTTCATCTCCATGCGTGCCAGTCGGCCCAGCTCCTCGGCCTGATCAGGCAGGAGGGTGCCAATGGCAAGGTAGTTGTCATGGGCTTCCTGTTCACCCTCAATCACGATGGCGTTGATGCGGCTGTAGGCATCCTTGTACTGGGCTGTCGTGAAATCTGGCAGTTCCTCACCATCAACCCGGCTGGCCACTGCGGCAGAAGAGTTGGGTTCGAGGATCGCCATGGGCTCGTAGCTGCTTAGTCTGTAACTGTAATCACTCCCGGGTTGCCCTTGGTGGCCACTCACTGCGCAGCAAGCCATCGAGCCGGAGCCACCAGCCAGCCACCAGTCGCTCAAACAAATCAGCCCCAAGCGATGGGGAGGCCCCCCGGGGATCGCCAATCACGCCACTGCGGCTGATCTCGGCCGTCAGCCAGGCGCAGGGGGCCGCCCCTTCCAAGCTCCATCCCGGCGGGGCCGCCGCCTCGACCCCCAGCCCATCGGGCTCGCGGCTGGCGCGGGTCTGCTGGGGGGCGAGGTGCAACATCAAGCTGGTCTCTGCCAGGCCGGCATGCAACCCCTCGCTGCGCTCCGGCTCGGGAATCAACGACCCCAAGCCCTCCAGACCCTTCCAGATAAAACAGGGCAGCACGCCCAGATCGGGGCAGGCGGCATGGAGCTGGCGGGCCGCCGTTTCCAGCAGGGCGATCTGCCCCCCATGGGCATTCAGCAACACCAGCCGTTGGAAGCCGGCGGCTTGCAGGTCCCGGCCCACCGCCTCCACCAGGCTTAGCAAAAGCTGGGCCGGCAGGCTGATGGTGCCTGGAAAACCGCGATGCTCTGGGGAGAACCCCAGGCTTTGCAAGGGCAAGCGCACAATCGGCAAATCCCCATCCAGCCGGGCCAGCACCGCATCGGCCACCCGGTCGGCAAAGAGGGCATCGGTGCCCAGGGGCAGGTGGGGGCCATGTTGTTCCGTAGCCCCCAGGGGCCAGAGCACGGTGCTGCCCTTTCTTTGGGCCAGCTGGGCAACTTCAGGCCATGGCAAGCAGTCGAGCCGGCGCTCGGGGGCGGGGGACATCAGCTGGGGCAGGCAAGGGGGGTCCTTACAGTGTCGGTTCACCACGCCCCCCTGAGGCCATGACCGGAACTGGCAAGCCTGCGCCGCGTCAGCCCCGGATTCCCGCCCAAGCCCCCACGGCTCCCAACCCCGCGCCGCCGCGCCGCCCCCCCCAGGTGGTGATGTTGAAGCGCGAGGAAATCCCCGCCATCACGAGCCAGGAAACCAGCGCGCCAGAGCCAGGGGCGGTGGCCAAGCCGGTGTCACTGGTGGCCCCCGCCGGGGCGCCGCCGCAGGCACCCAGCCGGCCTCCTCGGGGCGATCAAGATTTGTTTTCGACCGACGAGCTGGAAGGGCTGACCATGGCCGACCTGCTCGGCCCGGCCAGCCAGGGTCGCCGCCAGTCCCCCCCGGCGGGCGCGAGCGCTGCGGTGGTCAAAACCCCATCCCGCACCGTGGATGACTTTGACTTTGATGAGGAAGCCTTCCTGGCCGCCCTGGACGAGAACGAACCTGTCGGCACCACCGGCGATGTGGTGCAAGGCAAGGTCATCGGCATTGAAAGTGACGGGGTCTACGTGGACATCGGCGGCAAGGCGCCTGGGTTCATGCCCAAAAAGGAATGTGGCCTTGGCGTTATTACCAACCTCAAAGAACGCTTCCCGGCAGGTCTGCCGATCGAGGTTCTGGTAACTCGGGAACAAAACGCCGACGGCATGGTCACCATCAGCGCCCGGGCCTTGGCCCTGCGCCAAAGCTGGGACAAGCTGCGCCAGCAGGAAAAGGACGGCAAGGTGGTTCAGGTCAAGATCAATGGCTTCAACCGTGGTGGCGTGACCTGCGATCTGGAGGGCCTGCGGGGCTTCATCCCCCGCTCCCAGTTGCAAGACGGCGAGCAGCACGAAGCCCTGATGGGCAAGACCATTGGGGTGGCCTTCCTGGAGGTCAATGCTGAGACCCGCAAACTGGTGCTTTCTGAGAAGAAAGCCGCCACGGCCGCCCGTTTCTCCGCGTTGGAGGTGGGCCAACTGGTGGAGGGCAAGGTAGTGGCCCTCAAGCCCTACGGTTTCTTTATTGACCTCGGTGGCGTCAGTGGCCTGTTGCACCAATCCAGCGTCACCGGCGGAGTTTTGAGGGATCTGCGCGAGGCCTTTGAGGTGGGCGAGTCGATCAAGGCCCTCGTCACCCAGGTGGACCCTGGCCGGGGTCGCATTGCACTGAACACGGCCCTGCTGGAAGGTCAACCCGGTGAATTGTTGGTCGAAAAGGCGAAAGTGATGGCCGAAGCTGAGGATCGGGCCACCCGGGCGCGGTCCTTGATCCGTCAGCAGGAGCAATCCGCAGGATGAATCCTGGCCCCACCGCCCCCAGCCTTTCCCAGGAAGCCGACTGGGAAATTGATTTTTATTCCAGGCCCATTCTCGATACCGATGGCCGCAAACGCTGGGAGCTGTTGATCTGCTCAACCCCAGACGCCAACGCCACCACCAGCCCTTTCCGGTGGCTGCGGGATTGTCCCGCTGACAGTGTCAACTCGATCTGGCTGCGGGAGTCCATCGAAAGCGCCTTGGCCGCTGCCAGCGAGCATGGCTTGGCCCCCCCGCGCCGCCTGCGCTGCTGGCGGGGCTCGATGCGGGCGATGGTGCAGAGGGCCAGCGATGGACTGGGGATGGAGCTTGTCGCCTCCCGCCGCTGTTACGCCCTGCAGGATTGGCTGCGGCAGCGGGAAAGGGACGTTTATCCCCAGCAGGAGGGGTATCTGGCCGGCCCCCTCGCCCCCGCACCCCAACCGCTGCGGCCGCTGGCCATTGCCTTGCCGGAGGCCGCCCGGGGGGACCGCTGGAGCTGGGCCAGCCTGAACGCCGGCGCCCTGGCAGATGCCAGCGACTGGGAAGCCGGTTTCAGCGGCTTACTGCCCTTACCCGAGGGCATCAACCCAGACACCCCCGTCCCCGGTCTACGGCTGTTCAGCCAACGGCGCCCCCTGGCGATTGCCGGTTGGCTAGCCGGGCTGGAGCCGGTGCGGCTGGAAATCGAGGACGACCAACTGGTGCTGGAGGCGGGATTGGACGACCGCTGGCGGTTGGCCCGCCTGGAGGCGGCTGAAGCATCAGCAGCCCAGATCGCCTTTGCCGCAGCCCGGGAGCAGGCCGGAGGCCTGCAGTTCATCGCCGTGCAATCCGACCCGGACCAACCCCGGTTTGAGGGCTTCTGGATGCTGCGTGACCTGCCCGATGGCTGAGGCCAGTCCGGCCCCCTTTGATCGGCCCGATGCCGGCTTCAATGATCTGCCTGGCTGGACCTGGGTAGGCACCTACGGGGGCTGGTATCTGCAAGCCGAGTGCCTGCGCGATTTTGAGCACGGCTTCTTTACGCGCCAATGGCAGGGCCGCGAACCCGCCGAGCTGGCCGCCTTTGTCAGCGCCGGAGTCAGCGTGCACCGGCCCCAACAGATTCATAGCGCCCTGGTGTTGTCCGCCCGTGAAGCCAGCGCGGCACCCTGGCCCCAGGCCGATGGTTTAGTCAGCGACTCGGCGGGCCAGAGCCTGTGGGTATGCGGCGCCGACTGCACCCCCGTTTTAATCGCCGATCCCGCCAGTGGTCGGGTCGCCGCCGCCCACGCCGGCTGGCGAGGCGTTGCCGGCCGCATCCTGCCCGAGGCCATCACCCTGCTGGAGCAGGCCGGCAGCCGGCGCCAAGACCTACTTGTGGCCCTGGGACCGGCTGTCAGTGGCGCGAATTACCAGGTGGAGCGCCGGGTGAGCCTGGCGGTGGCCGCCTCGCTGCATCCGCCTGGAGCGCTGGCGGGCCAGGCGCTAGGCAGCCTGGAGGAACTGCGGGCCTGTGGGGCCTTGGGCGCCGATCCCCAAGCCGATCGCGACCGCCTGGATATTCGGGCCGCCACGGTTCGGCAGCTTGCGAACGCAGGCATTGACCCGCAGCGGGTCAGTGTCTGCCCCCTGTGCACGGTGGCCGAGCCGCTGCTGTTTCATTCCTGGCGGCGCGACCAGGTGAAGGCTGTGCAATGGAGTGGCATCGTCGCCCAGGGCTGAAATCAGCCTGGGAGAATCAGCCAGT
>JBILDB010000164.1:0-5612 GCA_044352805.1 Cyanobium sp. | reverse complement strand
GGAAGCGTCGTTCCCGCGGCGTCAGAAACAAAATGGCGTCGCCACTGCGGCCGGCCCGGCCGGTGCGACCAATGCGGTGCACGTAGGCCTCACCGTCAAAGGGCACGTCGTAATTGATGACGAGGGAAATTCGCTCGACATCCAGGCCCCGTGCCGCTACATCGGTTGCCACCAGCACATTTACCTGGCCATCGCGTAGGCGCTGGATGGTGCGCTCCCTGAGGGTCTGGGGCACATCCCCGTTGAGCACCGCCACGTCGTAACCGTGTTCTTCGAGGGCTTCGGCAACGGTGAGGCTGACCGCTTTGGTGCGGGCAAAAATGATCACACCCTCACTGCCTTCCGCCTCCAACACCCGTTCGAGAGCCTCCAGCTTTTGGGGGGCTTGCACCAAGATGTAACGCTGACGGATGCGACGGCCATCGGCACCCTTGGTGCGAATCGTGACCTCAGCTGGATTGTCGAGATATTTCTGGGAGAGGCGACGGATCTCCGACGGCATGGTGGCCGAGAACAGCACCACCTGACGGGGACTGGGTAGTTGCTCAAGTACCCATTCGACATCGTCGATGAAACCCATGCGCAGCATTTCGTCCGCCTCATCGAGCACGAGGGCCCGCAGACCTGAGACATCCAAAGTGCCCTGGCGGATGTGGTCCATGACCCGGCCAGGGGTGCCGACGACGATCTGGACGCCCCGGCGCAGTTGCTGGATCTGGTCACGGAAATCGGCGCCGCCGTAAACCGCCAGCACGCGCACCTGGCTCAGCTTGGCCGCATAGGAATTGAAGGCCTCGGCCACCTGCATGGCCAGTTCCCGGGTGGGGGTCAGCACCAGCACCTGGGGAGTGCGCTGTTGGGAGTCAAGGCGCTCCAACAGGGGCAGGGCAAAGGCAGCCGTCTTGCCGGTGCCGGTCTGGGCCTGGCCCACTAGATCGCGGCCAAGCATCAGTTCGGGAATGGCGGCCCGCTGAATCGGCGAGGGATCCTGGAAGCCAATGGCCGCCAGACCAGAAAGCAGCTCTGGGCTGAGGCCAAAACCCGTGAAACCGGAGGCATCGGCTGGGGCAGCCACCACCGCAGCCTCAAGGGCAGCCACGACCTCGGGCTGGGCAGCGGCTGCCGGCATGTCCTCCAGGGCTACAGCTGCGCGGGGCTCCGCACCAGGGGCTGACTCGGCAGCGGCAGTTAGGGCAGTGGGGGAGAGATCAACAGTGATAGGCACCACCCCCTCTGGCTGGACGCCGGCGGCGGTCTCCGACAAAGTGGGGGAAGAATTGTCTACGTCGAGGCGCAAATCGGCGCCGGTCGCAAGGGAATCGCTGACGTGAAGAGCCACGTCAAGATCGGCAGCGGGAAGGGCGCTGCCCGAATAGGGATGGGTCAAGGAAGGGGGCCTGCGTGGGCCAGTGATCCTTCAACGCAGGCACGCAGCGACCCTGTATGGGATATGGATCTCCCGCGCTGCACCGCCTCAATCAAAGGTTTGAAATTAAAATTTAACACGTCGCCTGCCCCCCAAGTTGTCGTTGGGGGTACCGGCGAGGTCAAGCCAGCTGGCAACGGCCGTAATCATCCTCCAGGCGCTCAATATCGTCTTCCCGCAGGACGCTGCCCCGCTGGACCTCCAAGATTTCCAGACCCTCCGGACCGGCGCTGGCCCGATGGACGCAGGCGACGGGCACCGCCAACAATTGGCCCAGCTGCACCGTGAGGCTGTCTTCACCAAGTTGCACGACCCCCTGGCCGGCCAGCACCAGCCATTGCTCACTGCGCTGCTGGTGCCGCTGCAAACTGAAGCGCTGGTTGGGCTCCAAGTGCAGTCGCTTGACCTGATAACCCTCGCCAACGGCCAGCACTTCGTACCAGCCCCAGGGGCGCAGGCAACGGAGGCCTGGGGGTGGTTCCGGAACGGGCTTCTCAGCAACCGGCAGGGCAGGCAAATTGGGTTCAGGCAAGAACTGATCGACTAAGTCTTGGGGCCTCAAATCCTAAAAATCAAGGGTCAGATGGTATTCAAACGGGTGGATTGCTGGCTGAATTGGAGGAACCGGTCGCCCGGCTCGTCACCAACAAAACCCGTTGCCGAGCCCTGGTTAGCGCCGTGTAGAGCAAGCGCGGATCGCGGGGTTCGCCGTTGGGCACCAGCACGATCACCTCATCCGCCTCGCTGCCCTGGGCCTTGTGCACCGTGAGCGCCAGGGCCGGCTCGACGGCGCCCGCCAACTGGGCCGGATGGAGTCGTTGGCTGGGGTCGGGACCAAAGACCAACCAGCGTTGGAAATCCCGGTTGGAATCAAAGCTGGAATCCAAGTTGGAGTCAGGGCCGGTAGCGGGGGCATCGCCCACCACCACCCCCAGATCACCATTGGCCAGGCCCAGATCATCGCGGTTGCGCAGGCAAATAACTGGGGTGCCGCAGGGCCAGCGGGCCGGATCCGCCGCGGCCTCCCCCAACAGCAGCCGATGCAGGGTCTCCACCCCCCAGGGTCCCCGTCGCTGGGGGGTTAATAGCAACAGCCGATCGCGTTGGGCTAACAAAGCCTCCACTGCTGCCGCCTGATCCGTCACCTTCTGATCACCGGCCCCCTGGGCTCCGGCCCGCCGGGCCAGCTCGGCCAGCATGAGGCGGTGCTGCTGCAGGCGTTGCCGCACCGGCTCGGGCAGGGACGCGCTCCAACCGGTCCAGGGGACCTCGAGCCAGTGCAGGTTGTCGTCCTGCCCCAGGCGCTGCAGCTGGGGATGCAACTGCTCCAGCAGGGCCTCGCCGCCAGGGACCTTGGGGGCATCAGGCCCCTCCGCCCCGGCCCACTGACGCAAGGTCGCCGCCACCGCGGCGATGGCACCGGCATGGCGATAAGTGGTCTCCAGGCGCACGGCGGCATCGCCGAGGGCCGCCCGGGGCGCGGGCCGCTGCAGGGCCGCCAGGACAGCGCCGGGGGCCACCGGCGGCAATTGGGCCGGATCGCCCACCAACACCAGCCGGCAGCTGGCGGGCAAGGCCTCCAGCAGGGCCGCCATCAACTCCAGATCCACCATCGACACCTCATCGACGATCAGCAGATCGAGCTGTAGGGGATGGTGGCGGTTGCGCAGAAAGCGGTCGCCCCGTTGCTCCAGCAAGCGGTGCAGGGTCGAACAGGGATGGCGATCGCCGCTGGCCTGGCCCAGGCGGGCGGCCGCCTTGCCCGTCGGGGCCGCCAAGTGGATGCGAGCCTGGGGGTAATGCTGTTGCACCGCGCTGATCATGGCGGCGACGGTGCTGGTCTTGCCCGTTCCCGGCCCCCCCTCCAGCAGCACCAATCCCTTGGCCAACACCGCCGCAACCGCCCGTCGCTGTTGGTCGTCGAGGGGGGCAGCGGGGGGCGCGGCCGCCGGGGTCGCCGCTACTGGCGCAGTCTCCTGTTGCGTTGCAGCCGTTGCCGACGGTTCCACAGCCGAGGGTTCATCTGCCGCTGGCTCCCCTGCCGCCGAAACACCTGCCGCATCCGGCCAGGCCGGAGGGGGGGCCTGGGCCCTTTCAATCAGGGCATCGAGCACCTGCTGCAAGCGCTGTTGCCAGCGGCGCCAAGCCAGCCGCTGGCCTGCCAAAACAAGGGGGCTGTCGCTGGCCTGGACCAGGGCTGAGCGCTGCAGGCGGGCCAGGGAATCGGGCCCATCGGCGCCGGCCGTTCTCTGGCCCTGCTGCCAGGCAAGGGGGAGGGGGCATTCCAGTTCCCCTGCCGCCAAGGCCAAGGTCAAGGCTGCAATCGCCTCGTTGACCACCGGATCCGCCGGTACCCCATAGAGCCTTGGCAGGGCTTCGACCAGGGACTCCTGCAGGGCGGTGAGCCAGGCTGGGTTCTGGCCTGGCAGGGCGTCATCGCCCTCGCCTGGAGTGCCTGGGCTGGGGTTTTCGGTGGCGGGGTCTGGGCTGGAGTCTGGTCTGGTCGGGTCTGGGCTGGCGGCGTCTGGGCGGCTAGTCATGGCCTGCGCTCCGGCGCCGCCAGGGCCCCATCAAGGGCCAGCAAACGTCCGACGGGGGGGCACTCGACCACCATGCCGGGGATTTCGAGGCTGCCCTGGACACCGGCTTCCCAATCCTGAAGGGCCACGGGCCCGGGGGCACCGCGCAGAAAGACATAGGCGTAACCCCCCAAATCCCGCTCGGGCTGATAGCCGGGCTGGCGCCAGCCCAGGTAGCGATGCAGGGCCACTAGATAAAGATGGGCCTGCAGCGGATAGTGGTTAGCGGCCATCAAGGCGGTCATGGCGCCGCTGCCGTAATGGCTGGGCCCACAGGCCAAGGGCCGGCCCGTGCTATCTCGAAGCCCCAACCAATTGCTCTTCCAATCGAGCACCCACCAGCGACCCCTTCCGGCCGGATCAGGGGCTTGGAAGAGCAGATCGATCGAGCCGGTGAGGAAGCCGCGGCTGGCAATCGGCAACAGGGCTACCTGATTGGCGTAATCGGCACCAAAGGCGCCGCCGGGGTGGTCGGCAAAGGCGGCGGCGAGGGCCTCAGCCCGCACCGAACCCAGGGTGAGATCGAAATTCATCTCGTTGAGCCACTGGCCCGCCGCCAGATCTGCCAATCGCAGGCCCCCAAGTGGCCCGCCAAAGGGTGTGAGTCGCACCTGCTCCAACCCCACCAGCAAGGGCTCGACAGGTTGGGATGCCAGCCCTGCCCGGCGCAGTTCCGCCCCCACCTGCTCCCCCACCGATTCCAGCTGCCAAGGGATGCTGTAGTCCAGGCCCTCCAGAATGCGGTGCAGGCAATCGCCGGCGGCGGCCCCCCGGGGAAAATCCGCCAACGGGCCGTTGGCCGGCCACTGGGGGCCAGGGAGCGGACCCGCGGCTGGGACCGCCGCACCTTGTGGGAAGTGTTCAAGTTCGGTGCTGGGATCCAGGGTGTCGCGGCCCTCGTCAAGGGATTGGGGGGCCACCCCCGAGGCCATCACGGGACGGCCCGGCTCGGGCGCTCCGTGGGTCCAGGCGGTGTAGCTGGCGCGCCCCCAGCGGCGATCGAAAGGGCGCAGCGGCACGGGACCGAGGGCGAGGGGGGGCGCCCCAAGGCCCTGCGCAGCACGGACTTGATTTGGGGCAGGGGGCGGATCGATCAGGCGGGCGGGCAGGGCCCTTTGGGCCAGTTGCTGCTCCAGCCGCCGCCGCCATTCGGGGGCGGAAACCCCCTCAAAGGGGTCGTGGTCGGGGCCAGCCAGGGGCTCTTCGGGGAACAACCAGGGCACCAAGGGACTGGCTCCCTGCTGGGCCACCGGTCCCCAGGCCAGCAGCAGCAGGTGTTCGGCCCGGGTCATGGCGACATAGGCCAGGCGCTCAGCTTCGGCCTGCTCGGCGGCACGCTCCTGGCTGTGGGCGGCGTAGCCGACGCCCCAGCGCCGATCCAGGTGCAAATCGAGGTGGGGTTGGGCCGCGTTCGGGGGCAGCCAGCGGCAGCCCAGGGGCGCGCCGCCGCCGCGGCTGGCGCCGGGGGCCTGCCAGAGATAGGGGCAGATCACCACTGGGAACTGCAGGCCCTTGCTGCGGTGGATCGTGACGACAGCCACGGCGCCGTCGATGCGGTCGCTGTTGGCCTGATGGTCCTCCGGCAAGGGGCGATCTTCGCTGTGGCG
>JBILDB010000163.1:0-5634 GCA_044352805.1 Cyanobium sp. | reverse complement strand
CGGTCATCAACAAAGAACGGCGCGGCGACTACGAAGGCGGCACTGTGCAGGTGATCCCCCACATCACCCGTGAAATCCGCGAGCGCATCCACCGGGTCGCGGCCAACAGCGGCGCCGATGTGGTGATTACCGAGATCGGTGGCACGGTGGGGGATATCGAATCCCTGCCTTTTCTGGAGGCCATCCGTGAATTCAGGGGCGACGTGGGCCGCCATGATCTGGCCTATGTGCACGTCACCCTGTTGCCCTACATCGGCACCTCCGGCGAACTCAAGACCAAACCCACCCAGCACTCCGTCAAGGAACTGCGCTCGATTGGCATCCAGCCAGATGTGCTGGTTTGCCGCAGTGATCGGCCCTTCAGCGACGACCTCAAGGCCAAAATCGGCGGCTTCTGCGGGGTGCCCACCCGGGCCGTGATTCCAGCCCTGGATGCGGACAGCATTTATGCCGTACCCCTGCTGATGGAACAGGAGGGGCTCTGCCGCCAGGTGCTCGATGTGCTGGCGCTGGCCGACCACGACAGCGACATGGCCCGCTGGGCCGAACTGGTGCGCAAGCTGCGCAGTCCCGGACCGGCCGTCAAGGTGGCGTTGGTGGGCAAATACGTCCAACTAAACGACGCCTACCTCTCGGTGGTGGAAGCCCTGCGCCATGCCTGCATCGAGCTGGATGCCAGCCTCGACCTGCGCTGGATCTGCGCCGAGCAGATTGAAGAACAAGGGGCCGAGGCCCTGCTCCATGGCATGGATGCGGTCGTGGTGCCCGGAGGGTTTGGCAACCGTGGCGTCGATGGCAAAGTGGCGGCGATCCGCTGGGCCCGGGAACAACGGGTGCCCTTCCTGGGACTCTGCCTCGGCATGCAGTGCGCCGTGATCGAGTGGGCCCGCAACCAGGCCGGCTTGCAAGGGGCCACCAGCACCGAAATCGATGCCGCCACAGACCATCCGGTCATCGCCCTACTCCCCGAGCAACAGGATGTCGTCGATCTGGGCGGCACGATGCGCCTGGGGGTCTACCCCTGCCGGCTGACTGCGGGCACCATGGCCCAAGGGCTCTACGGCGAGGAGGTGGTGTACGAACGCCACCGCCACCGCTACGAATTCAACAACGCCTACCGCAACCTGTTTCTCGAATCGGGCTACCAGATCAGCGGCACTTCCCCCGATGGTCGCCTGGTCGAACTGATCGAGCTCAAGGACCACCCCTACTTCACCGCCTGCCAATACCATCCGGAGTTTCGCTCCCGGCCAGGCAAGCCCCATCCCCTCTTCCGGGGCCTGGTGGCGGCGGCACAGCAGCATGGAAGCAACCCAGCCCCTGCGACATCAGTGAGGGCCGAAATTGTCACAGCCACCTAATCCAGGCTTGGAGGTCGGATTGGGACGACTTAACCAGACCAGCCTTGCCGTTGGCGGAGTACGAATAAACAATCCCAAAATTTAATCGCACTTACACTAGTCTTTGCCACACACACGTTTCACCGGCATCGCAGGACCAGCCACAGGATCAGCCGCAGGATCAGAAAACCCATAGAAGTGATACTCTTCATTCGAAGCGACTCAGCGCACTCTGATTTCCGCGCCCGTTCTTACAACAAACTCCGAAGCACCGACCTCCGTCGTGGTCATCGCAGTGGAGCGGCCGAGAAGCATGGAAAGTGCCACAGCCTCAGCACCGGCCCCGTCCCCTGGGGACCTTTAGCTTCAGAGTTAACTGTGAAACAGGCTGGCTCCGGGATGTGACAGGCGGCAACCCACTCCCGCCCAAGCCCCTTGAGCAGCTACGGGGATATCCCAGAGGTGTTCCACAGGAGGCTTTTGCCTCCGCCTGTGGCGAAACCGCGCTGCCTGGACACGGCCACTGACGCCAGCGTGTAGCACAGTTTTACACAGCCTTCCTAAAGAATGCGTCACAATAAAATTAATTCGCCCTAAGGGCAAAAGCATGTACTCTTATTTCGGAATGCCTACCAAATGGACACCCCTCAACACATGTAGGCCATGCTGAATGAGAGGCAAAGATTCAACCAATGACCCTGATCAATCCCGTGCCCACAAGCGGCTGGAACGAGAATTATGGCTATGATGGGGATAGCGGACTAGACATCCTGGAGCCCGCAAATACTCCTTGCGTCAGCGCCACCGACGGGGTAATTGAGTATGCAGAGCTTGGTCACATACTCCTTGGCCTGAAGACACCTATTAGGGATCCAAAGCGTTCCAACAATTCAAGAACCTGCCGGTTACCGGCGTGGTCGACACACAAACCTGGGAGGCTCTCGACAATGGCTCTAAATAACCATCTGGGATCCTATGGCTCCCATCCATTTAACTCAGGGGCGCCAACAGTCTTCCCCCTGGCCCTGGGCGTTCTGCTCAGCACGGCTGTGCTGCCTGGCTTGCAGCCCGCCGCATCGGCCAGCCCACTGCCCCCCGTCGCCATTGCTCCTGCGGCCACCTGGCGCATAGAGCCCAAGCTCACCGACAAGAAGGAAGCGGAGAACATCAGCGGCATTGCCTGCAGTCCCGCCCCCAAGCAAACCTGTGTTGTGGTGAGCGATGAACAGACGAAAGGCCGCTACGTTCGATTTGCCACACTTGGCGAGAAGACCATCAAGCCCGGTCGTACGCTTGAACTTTTGCCGCCTAGCCTAGGCACGGGAAAAGAAACAGAAGCTGACACCGAAGCCGCAGCATACGCGTCAGGAAAATTCTATGTTATTGGCTCCCATGGTGTGGCCAAAAAAGATCCGATCTACCAGCCAGATCGATACCAGCTCTTCCAATTCCCGGTTGATGCCACCAATACCAATCAGATCAAATCCACGAACGCGCTGGAAACCATCCTCGCCTCCCTGCCGGAACTGAAGGCGGCTGCCTGCGGGCGCACTTCCACCGTCCCGTGTCGCAGTCTTCAAGATGGTGGCGTCAATGTTGAAGGGCTGGCAATTCACGAAGAGCAAGCCTGGATCGGCCTGCGAGCACCCGCTGTGGCTGGGCAGGGTGTGGTGATTCAAATGTCCACAAAACACCTGTTCAACGGAGACCCTGGGCAGGTATCCCTCCACAAACTGGCGCTTGGCAAAGGACAGGGGATCCGTGACCTCGCACGCGTCAACGCTGGTTTTCTGGTGTTGACAGGCAAGAGCACACCCGAAGATGAGAATGAAGCCGCCTGGCCCGCAACGGTGATGTTCTGGAGTGGGGACCAACAAACCACCATCCCCATCGCCACCCTTAGCAACACTGCCTCGATCGAGAAGCCCGAAGCCTTGTTGGTGCTTGCCGAAGACAAGCAAAACTGGCGCGTGCTCATCCTCGGCGAAGGCAAGGGATCGATCGAGCCCCAGGAGTACCTGCTCCCCAAACCCACGCCCTGAACCAACTGATTGCTGCTTCAGAGCAAATCCCAAAAGGGGACAGCCGTAGCACCGCTACCGCTACGAATTCAACAACGCCTACCGCAACCTGTTTCTCAAATCGGGCTACCAAATTAGCGGCACTTCCCCGGATGGTCGCCTGGTCGAACTGATCGAGCTCAAGGACCACCCCTACTTCACCGCCTGCCAGTTCCACCCGGAGTTCCGCTCCCTGCCTGGCAAGCCCCATCCCCTGTTCCGGAGCTTGGTGGCGGCGGCACAGCAGCGGGCCGTGGATGAGGAACATCAGGAGACGATCACGTGCCTCCAACGGCCGGCGGCCACGGAAGCAATCGCCTCAGCGACTACAGCATCAGCAAACTGAACAACCAGCTGAATAGTTGGCTGGCTTGCTGATCCATGCTGGGCCTTGTTATCCATCAGCGAGCTGGTCGCGCTATTTCTTGCTATAGGTGGCATCGTGATCCGGGGCAATCGTCAGCAGGCGAATGAAATTACCGTCTCGGTGAGCCGTGGCGCGGCGTGACTGACTGATCCGAAGTGAATAAACAGCGTCAATACCTGCAGGCGGCTTCAGACCTCGGCATCACCGCTCGCCATGGCCAAGGCGCGTCAGGGTGTCCTGCAGCCCAGCATCGGCTGGCCCATGGCTGACGGACCAGGCCATCGCGGCTTGCAGGTCTGCCTGCCATCGCTGGGCTAAGGCGGATCCAGCCGCCACTGCGTATCAGCTGGCAGGCTAATGCTGTCATCCCATGCAAGCCCCCTAGAGCTGTCCGCCTTGGCTTCGTTGTCCCTGCCGATCGTCGAGACCTTCCACTCGCTGCAAGGCGAAGGCCTCCATGCCGGCCGCAGCGCCTTCTTCATCCGCCTAGCGGGCTGCACGGTGGGCTGCCCCTGGTGCGACACCAAGCACTCCTGGTCCGCGGGGTCTCACCCGCTCCAGAGCTTGAATGAGCTGGCCCAAGCAGCCGCCAGCGCCGCCGCGGCCGGGGCCGCCTTCGTGGTGGTCACCGGGGGAGAACCCCTGCACCACGAGCTGGAGCCCCTGAATGAGGCCCTGCGCGCTGCCACCGCCAGCCCTGACCAGCCCGCTGGCCTGCCCATCCACCTGGAAACCAGTGGCGTTGATGCCCTCAGCGGCCGCTTCGACTGGATCACCCTCTCGCCCAAGCGGCACCGGCCGCCGCAACAGCAGGTCCTGGCCGCCTGCCACGAACTTAAGGTGGTGGTGGGCGAAAAAGACGACCTGGCCTTCGCCGAGGCCATGGCCCTAGCCGCCATTGAAGCCGGCCGACCAAACTCAGCCTCGCCGCCGATTTTGTTACTGCAACCCCTTTGGGATAGCCCAGTGGGCCAGGAGCTTGCCATTGCCCACGTGCGCCAGAATCGCCGCTGGCGCCTCAGCTTGCAAAGCCACAAATGGCTCGGAGTCCGTTAACTCGGAGTGCGTTAATCAGTGCCCCTTTCCTGAGCGTCCAAGGGTCGAGGCCTTGAGGCCCAATGCAGCACCTGCTGGGGATAGGGCATCTCAATGCCATTATCACGGAAGGCATACCAAATAGCCCGCCTTAGCTCCTTGGAAATGCTGCCTTTGGTGAGCGGGTCTGCCATCGAAAATTCGAGTTCATAATCAATCGCCGATTCCCCAAAATTCGCCATAAAAGCTTTCGGGGGCGGCACGCTCAAAACCCTGGGATTGGCCTTGGCTGTGGCCACAAGCAAGGCAATCACTTCATCCGGCTCATGTTTGTAGTCCGCCCCAACCGTCACAGTGCTACACCTGAGGGCTTTGGTTTCCCCAGTAAACGTGGTAGTGGTATTGGTAAAAAACGTCTGGTTGGGCACCACTAGTTCGGCGTTGTCGCTGGGGCGCAGCAACGTCGAGGCCCGCAAACCCAGATTTTTCACTTCACAAGCATCGCCATCGACAATCAATATCTCGCCAGGGCGGACCGAGCCCTCCAGCAGCAGCCATAAACCACTGACGAAGTTGGAGAACACCTCTTTAATGCCAAAGCCCAGACCCACCGACAACCCGCCAGCCATGGCGGCCACGGCATTGCCGTTAAGGCCCACGAAGCTGGACATCCAGACCAGGCCCAGGCCAATCAGCAAATAACGGATAATCAACTCAAAGGCCTTACGGTTGCCAGGCGTCATGCCCATCAGGCGTGCAGCCGTGGAGCCAAAAAGAAAGGACGGCAATTCAGAAAGCACTACCACGAAATAGGGCAAGGTCAGCAACAGAC
>JBILDB010000162.1:0-5686 GCA_044352805.1 Cyanobium sp. | reverse complement strand
GGCGCCGGATGGAACGCCGCCGCGACGTGCAACAACAACGCGTGGAAGCCCGCGATCTGGAGAAGGGGCTGGTGCTGGTGTTCACCGGGGAAGGCAAGGGCAAGACCACCGCCGCCCTAGGCCTGGTGTTACGCACCCTGGGCCATGGCGAGCGGGCGGCGGTGGTGCAATTCATCAAGGGAGGCTGGCAACCCGGTGAGGCCAAGGCCCTGGCCCACTTCGGCGATGCCTTGGCCTGGCATGCCCTGGGGGAAGGCTTTACCTGGGAGACCCAGGACCGCGAAAGGGACCGGGAGCTGGCCCAGGCGGCCTGGCAACGGTCCCTTGCCTATCTGGCCGATGGGCAGCGCAAGCTGGTGGTCCTGGATGAGGCCAACGTGGCCCTCAAGCTTGGCTACCTCGATCTTGCCCAGGTGCTCGAAGGGCTCGATTGCCGTCCCCCCCTCACCCACGTGGCCTTGACAGGGAGGGGAGCACCCCCTGATCTCTTGGCGAGGGCCGACCTGGTCACCGAGATGCGGGCCGTGCGCCACCCCTTCCGGGAACAGGGGGTAAAAGCCCAGGCGGGCATTGAGTACTGAGGCGATTCCAGGGAAACCGGGCCCCGCGTCAGGGGGCCGACCAGGAGGGGTTGCTACTGTTCGAACGAAGGTGGAGGTCGATGGCTTACCGGCGTGTGCTTCTCAAGCTGAGCGGCGAAGCGTTGATGGGGGATCAGGGTTACGGGATCGATCCCGCCATCGTCCAGTCCATCGCCCGCGATGTCGCCGCCGTTGTGGCCAATGGCACCCAGCTGGCCATCGTTGTGGGCGGCGGCAACATTTTTCGCGGCCTCAAGGGATCGGCCGCCGGCATGGACCGTGCCACCGCTGATTACGTCGGCATGCTGGCGACGGTGATGAATGCCATCACCCTGCAGGATGGCCTCGAACGGGCCGGGGTACCGACGCGGGTCCAGAGCGCCATTTCCATGCAGGAAGTTGCTGAGCCCTATATCCGCCGCCGGGCGATTCGCCACATGGAAAAGGGTCGGGTGGTGATTTTTGCTGCCGGTACCGGCAACCCTTTCTTCACCACCGACACGACGGCAGCCCTTAGGGCCGCCGAAATCAACGCCGATGTTGTCATGAAAGCCACCAAAGTTGATGGTGTTTACGACAAAGATCCCGCCAAACACAGCGACGCTAAGCGCTACGAAAGCCTCACATTTCTAGAGGTTCTCAGCGACGAACTCGAAGTTATGGATTCTACTGCCATTGCCCTCTGCAAGGACAATGCCATTCCAATCCTTGTTTTTGATGTCTTCGGCAGCGGCAACATTGGCCGGGCCGTTGCCGGCGAAGACATCGGTACCCGGATTACCCCGGCCTCCCTTTAATCACCTACCGCATTACGCAGGAATCCCATGGATCTGGAAGCCAGCATGCGCAAATCGGTGGAAGCCACCCTGCGCAACTTCAACACCATTCGCACCGGTCGTGCCAATCCCAGCTTGCTCGACAAGATCTTGGTGCCTTATTACGGCGCCGACACCCCCCTCAAATCCCTCGCCACCCTCGCCACCCCCGATTCCCAGACCATTCAGATTCAGCCCTTCGATGCCGGCTCTATAGGGCTGATCGAAAAAGCTATCGGCATGAGCGATCTGGGGTTGACGCCCAACAACGATGGCAAGGTCATCCGCATCAACATTCCCCCCCTCACGGAAGACCGGCGCAAGGATCTTTGCAAGCTGGCCTCCAAATATGCCGAAGAAGGCAAGGTGGCCCTACGCAATTTGCGTCGCGATGGCATTGACCAGATCAAGAAACAGGAAAAGGACACCGAACTCTCGGAAGATCAGAGTCGCGATGAACAGGACAAAATCCAGAAATTAACTGATCGCTTCATCAGCGAACTTGAGAAGCACTTGGCTGACAAGGAGACCGACATCCTCAAGGTCTGAACATGACGCTCGACGCCGACGTCATTGTGCTTGGGGCGGGTCCGGCCGGATCGGCTGCGGCCTTCCATCTGGCCGCCCGGGGAAGGCGGGTGATTCAGCTCGAAAAGGAGGGCCCCGGCCGGGGCAAGCCCTGCGGCGGTGGCATGGCCGCCTCTGTGCAGCAGTGGTTTCCGTTTGACCTGCACCCCGCCGTTGACCAGGTGATTCGTCAGGTGCGGTTCACCTGGTGCCTGGAGGATCCGGTGGTGGCCGAGTTGCCCGGTGATGCCCCCTTTTGGATCGTGCGCCGCCGGGTGCTCGACGACTTTCTGGCCCACCAGGCCGCCGATCGGGGTGTGGATCTGCGCTATGGGCGCAGCGCCACGGCCCTCAGTCGCCAGGGCGAACGCTGGCAAGTGACCGATAGCCAGGGCCAGCAGCTGGAAGCCCAGGGCCTGGTGATCGCCGATGGCTCCGGCTCCCGCTTCGCCGCCGACCTGGGCCTGGGGCCAGCCCGCCCCCGCTATGCCGCCACCGTGTCGGTCGAAGTGGAAGGAACGCCGCTGGCTGCGGATGTGGCCCACTTTGAGTTCGGCCTGGTGCACCACGGCTTCTGTTGGGCCTTCCCCCGCAGCGGCGGGTACAGCATCGGCGTGGGCACATTCATCGGCCAACAAGAGGCGGATGCCAATGCAGTTTTGGCCCGCATGTTGCCAAGCCTGGGGCTGGACCCGGCAGCGGGCGAACGACGCCCTGGGCAATTGCGTATCTGGGATGGCCACCACCCCCTGCACGGGGATGGGGTGGTGGCCGTTGGGGACGCCGCTTCCCTCTGTGATCCTTTTCTGGCGGAGGGTCTCAGGCCCTCCCTACGCAGTGGCTGCGTCGCCGCCAGGGCCATGGACGATTGGCTGGCCGGCGACAATCTGGCCTTGGCCGGCTACAGCCAGACGATGCGGAAGGAGTGGGGCGACTCGATGGCCTGGGGTAAAAGGATTGCCCAGGTCTTCTACCGAGTCCCGAGGGTGGGCTACCAGCTGGGCATCAAACGGCCCACCGCCCCCCAACGCATTGCCCAAATCCTCTCGGGCGAAATGGGCTACGGCGACATCGCCCAGCGGGTGATCCGGCGCTTGCTGTTCCAGCGGGGCTAGACCCCGGGCCCTAGCCGCTAATGCACCCCTTGAGATGGCGCAGCCGTTGATCGATGGAGCCGAGAAGCTCAATTGCAAACATCGGTGATTCCTGTACCGCAAACAGAAACTTTTCGCGATTCATCACCAGCAGACGACAGGCCGTAACGGAACGGGCATCCCCAAAGCGGCGGTGCTCCTGGGTCACCAGGGCTCCGGCGCCAAAGACATCGCCAGCATTGATGAGCTCTTTACCTTCCGAGTCATTCCAGGAGAGTTCCACCTGGCCTTCCAGGAGGCCAAACATGCAGTCTCCGGGCTCTCCAGATCGAAAGATCACCGATCCAGGTTCAAAATCCATGACCTCGCCCGAGCTAGCGAGGGCTCTCATGGTGTCCAGGGCATTCACGGCAGGCAAGCGGGGGGGAGGGCAGTGAGACTTTAAAGACGTTTGGCCGGCCCAACTCCACTTCCCCCTCCAATTGCCAATGGAGCCGAATTCAGCGCCGGATCGCCAGAGGGGCCCCCAGACCGCCGCGGACGTCGTCGGGCACTAGCCGGCCATCCTTATCGGTATCGAGGGCGTCAAAAACCGCGTCACTGCCTACCCATTCCTCACGGGTGATACAACCATCGCCATCGAGATCGTTCAACAGAAAAATCTCGTGAACAGCATGGTTGAATGCCGCTCCCCCCTCAATCACCGCCAAGCGATGGGCCAATTGGGCCTCCAGGGTTTCGATCGCCTTGGAGAAACCGCGAATACCCTCATCCAGTTTTTCCCTGGCCATCTGGTCCGCGGCCATCATCTTCTCAAACGTCTCCTGATCGACATGAATGCGATCTGGACATGGGCCAGGTTTAGAGGCATCCAGCTTGCGCTGCAGCACCCCTTCACTTTTGCGTAACTGATCCATCAATGCCGGTGAGATGGTCAATAAATCGCAACCGGCAAGCTCGATGATTTCATCGATGTTGCGAAAGCTGGCCCCCATCACCTCGGTGGCATAGCCATAGGTTTTGAAGTAATTGAAGATTGCGGTTACCGATAGGACCCCGGGGTCCTCGGGACCCGGATAACTATCACGCCCTGTTGATTTTTTATACCAATCCAGAATGCGACCCACAAACGGCGAGATCAGGGTGACACCTGCCTCCGCACAGGCTACCGCCTGGGAGAAGCCAAACAGCAAGGTGAGATTGCAATGAATGCCATCCTTTTCCAGCCGTTCCGCCGCCTTGATCCCCTGCCAGGTCGAAGCAATCTTGATCAACACCCGCTCCTTACCAATGCCCGCCTGCTGGTAAAGACCAATCAGCTTGTGGGCCTTTTCAATCGTGGCTTCGGTGTCGTAACTGAGGCGGGCATCCACCTCCGTGGAGACCCGGCCCGGCACGATCTTGAGAATCTCCTTACCAAAGGTGACGCTGATTTCATCAAGGGCTTCTTTTACCACCTCCTCTGCCGCCGCCTCCCTACCGATTACCTGGCGCGATTCCCGCAGCGAACGGTCAATCAGTTCGTTGTAGGCCGGGATCTGGGCCGCAGCCAGGATGAGGGAGGGATTGGTGGTGGCATCCCGGGGAGTGAACTGGCGGATCGCGTCAATTTCGCCAGTATCGGCGACCACGACCGTCATGGCGGCCAGTTGATCAAGCAGATGGGCCATGGAAGAGAAGCCGTACAGAATCACTGACCGGGGCCAAACCTACCCACGCCAAGGGCTGGTCCCAAGCTCCTGACCTGACGCTTGAGCGAATCCGTACAGGAGGCCTTCAGCCCTTGCGGGGGGCGATGGCGGCAGGGGTGGGCGGCACCGGTTTACTCGGGGCGACCTTCTCAAGAACCAACAGGGCTTCAACGATCTGACGGGCAACCGGAACAGCGACAGTGGCTCCATAGGCATTGGCCCCCTGGGGCTCATCGACCACCACCAGCACCACATAGCGCGGGTCTTCAATGGGCAACACCGCGACGAAGCTACAAATTCGAGCCCCCGGGATGTAGGTGCCGTTGTGGGCCTTCTGGGCAGTACCCGTTTTGCCGCCGAGCCGATAGCCAGGGATCTGCAGGGCTTTGCCGCTGCCCTTCTGCACCACGGTTTCCATCCATGCCAACACCTGTTTGGTGACAGCGGGATCGAGCAGGGGGACGCCGGTGCGAGCCTCCGAAGCGGCCAAGCCCTCCCCTGACCGCAAGCCACGGGTGATGTGGGGGCTAACCAGGCGTCCGCCATTGACCAACATGCCGTGCAGTTGCAGCAGCTTCAGGGGCGTCAACGAGAAGCCCTGGCCAAAGGCGGCGGTGGCCGGTTCGATGGCGCCGCCTGTGAAATCTGAACGGCTCTTGAGCTGGCCAGCCACAGCACCGGGCAGGTCCGTGTCGGGCACCTCATCAATGCCGAGCACATGGAGCCATTGCCAGAAGGCCTGCCGCTTGAGCCGGCCCATGACCTCCACCATGCCGACATTGCTGGAAACCTGGAGCACCGTCGGCAAATCGATCACCCCATTGGCCCGCCGATCGGCATTGAAGATCGGCCAGCCACCAATGCTGAGCTGGCCGACGTCATTGACCGTGGAATTGGCATCGATCGCCTTTTCCTGCAGGGCCAAGGCGAGGTTGATC
>JBILDB010000161.1:0-5713 GCA_044352805.1 Cyanobium sp. | reverse complement strand
CGCCGCAGGCATAGGCCGAGGCCAGGTCTTGGCCCGCCAGATAACCCACAAACGTGGTGGGGGTGCCTTCGAAGCAGCGCTCCAGTTGTTGCCGGTGGGGTCCGTCGCCCACTAGGGCCAGGCGGGTGTGGGGCATGGCCTCCAGCACGGGGCGGATGCGTTCAATCTGCTTCTCGGCCGAAAGGCGACCGATATAAAGCAGCAAATTGCCGGTGTCGTCGTAGGGACCGTGCAGCCGGGCGCGCATGCTGTCGTTGCGCAATTCAGGGCGGAATAAATCGGTATCCACGCCGCGCTGCCAGAGGGCCGTGTGCTGGATGCCCTTGGCGGCCAGTTCGGCCACCATCGCGGTAGAGGTGCAAAGGTTGAGGCTGGCCTGGTTGTGGGCGGCCTTGAGCAGCTCCCAAAGCAGGGGCTCCAGCATGCCCATGCCGTAATGCTCCAGGTATTTGGGCAGATGGGTGTGGTAGCTGGCCACCAGGGGCAGATTGCGGCTCTTGGCGAGCCAGATACCCCCCAAACCCAGCACCGCCGGATTGACCACATGCACCAGATCCGGGCGGAATTGCTCCAGGGCTTCGGAGACCGCCGGCCGGGGCAGGGCCAGCTTCAATTCGGGATAGAGGGGCAGGGGCAGGGCCGGCACCCCCACCACCTTGGCCCCCAGGTAGGAGTCGGGGGCGCCCTCGGGACAGAAGATCAGCACCTCATCCCCCGCCGCGACCAGGTGCTGCAGGGTCTTGGTCAGCCGGGTGACGATGCCGTCCACCTTGGGCAGGAAGGTTTCAGTAAAGAAGGCGATCCGCACTGGCCGCCCTCGCTTAGGGGCGGGCGGCGATGGCCTCAGCCTGCCGCGTCGTCCAGGCGGAAAGGCAGGGAATGCGGGAGCGGTCGCAGCGGTCTGCCCAGCGGCGAGCCACATCCACTACCTCGGCAAGCAAGCCAACGTCGAGGGTGGTGGGTTGGAGTCCTAACTCCAGGAAGCAACTGTTGTCGACGATCAGGTCGTTTTCGATCGCTTCCTTGCGGGGATTGGCCTGGTAGTTGGTTTGGGCACCGGTGAGGGCGGCAACTTTCTCGGCCAGGTCGGCGACCCGGTGGCTTTCGGTCATCTGGTTGAAGATCTTGACCTTTTCGCCGCTGCTGGGGGGATGGTCCAAGGCCAACTGCACGCAGCGCACCGAATCGCGGATGTGGATGAAGGCCCGGGTCTGGCCGCCGGTGCCGTGGACAGTGAGCGGATAGCCGATGGCTGCCTGCATCAAGAAGCGATTCAGCACGGTGCCGTAGTCACCGTCGTAGTCAAAACGGTTGGTAAGACGGGGATCCTTTTCGGTCAGGGTGGTGTTGGTTCCCCAGACAATGCCCTGGTGCAGATCGGTGATGCGGATGCTGTCGTTCTTGTTGTAATAAAAAAACAGCAACTGGTCAAGCGTCTTGGTCATGTGATAGACGCTGCCGGGATCCGTGGGGTGCAGGATTCTCTCGGTGAAGCGACTGCCGTCGGCTTGGGGCACCTCGACGGTCAGGTAACCCTCAGGGATGGTGGCCCCCCGATGGGAGCCATAGCCATAGACCCCCATGGTGCCCAGGTGGACGATATGGATGTCCAGTTCACTCTCGACAATGGCGGCCAGCAGGTTGTGGGTGCCGTTGACGTTGTTGTCGACGGTGTAGCGCTTGGTGGCGCTCGACTTCATGGAGTAGGGCGCGGCCCGTTGCTCAGCGAAGTGGACCACCGCATCAGGCTTCTCGCTGCGCAGGAGGCCCAGCAGCCGGTCGTATTCCTTGGCGATGTCCAGGAGCACGAACTCAATCCGCTTGCCGCCCACCTGTTCCCAGGCCTTGAGGCGGTCGCCGATGGTGGCAATGGGAGTGAGGGAATCGACCCCCAGATCAATGTCGATTTTGCGGCGACTCAGGTTGTCCACGATCATCACGTCGTGGCCAGCATCCGCCAGGTTCACCGCACAGGGCCAACCACAAAAGCCGTCACCGCCGAGAACGAGAACCTTCACCTCAGACTCCTGAACGAGCGGATGCTCAGACGGGCAAACTACTACAGGCCTTCATCCCCAGTCCCATAGTCCTGATCCTGACTGGTTCAGCTGCCGACCACGCCGCTGGTCGGGGAGCTGGGACTGGCCTGGGGCCGCAGCGGCAGTCGTCCGGCCAGAAAGGCGGTGCGGCCCGCTTCGGTGGCCAGCGCCATGGCCCTGGCCATGGCCGGGGGATCGCCCGCCAGGGCGATGGCGCTGTTGATTAGCAGGGCGTCGGCGCCCATTTCCATGGCCTGGGCCGCCTCACTCGGTACGCCGATGCCGGCGTCCACCACGACGGGGACGCCAGCGTTCTCGATGATCAAGGCGATGTTGGCGGCGTTGCGCAGACCCTGCCCGGAGCCGATCGGCGAGGCCAGGGGCATCACCGTGGCACAGCCCACCGCTTCAAGCCGCTGGGCCAGCAAGGGATCGGCGTTGATATAGGGCAGCACCACAAAGCCTTCTTTGACCAGTTGCTCGGCCGCTTCCAAGGTGCCGAAGGGGTCGGGTAGCAGGTGCCGGGGGTCGGGAATGACTTCCAACTTGACGAAGTTGTTTTCCTCCTGGCCGGCGAGGCGGGCCAGCTCCCGACCCAGGCGCGCCACCCGGATCGCCTCCTCGGCGGTGGCGCAGCCGGCGGTGTTGGGCAGCATCCAGATCCGTTTCCAATCGATTGCCTCCAACAGCCCCTCGTGACCCTGGGCCCTGCTCTGGACGCGCCGTACGGCCACGGTGACGATCTCGCAGCCGCTGGCGACCAGGCTGGCCTGCATGGCCGCCAGGGAGGGGTACTTGCCGGTGCCGGTCATCAGCCGGCTGGCGAAGCGACGCCCGGCGATGACGAGGTCGGTGGGGGCGGTCTGGGTCACAGCCCAAGCAGGCGGTCGTTCCGACGTAGTCTGCGCTCTGGACCCGCGATCGCTGCTTTGGTGGCGGCCCCCATGCCCCTGCTGTTGCCCGTATTGGTCGCCGCCACGCCTGTTGCGGTGCCCTCCCGCCCCTTCACGGCCCCGCCCAGCGCCTTTACAGCCCCCTTCAGCACCCCTGCCGGAGCGTTCTCAGGTGGCAGCCAGGTGCCCCTGCCATCGCCCCTGGCCCGGCCGCTGCCGGCGGCCGAACCGGCCCCTGGCTCCCTGAATCCTGGTTCCCTGAATCCTGGGTTCCCGAATCCTGGGGTCAGCATGGCTGGGCTGATTTCGGTCGAACCCTTTGACCCGGAGGGTCGTGCCGCCCTGATTGCCCGGGTGATTCCCCGCCAATGGCGCGGCAGCTTCCAATCTTTCGTGGGTGGCGCGGCCCTACCTGCGGCGCTTGAGCTTGGATCGGTGCGGGCGATGGGCCAGATGGTCGACCTGCGCGGCAATCTGCGGATCGGTGCTGCCGTGACGCCAGTGCAGGGAACCCTCAATGCCAAGTCCGACCAGCTCGACCTGCTGCTGCTGGGGGACATGGGCTCGGTGGGCATGGAACCCGGTGGCCAGTTCCAGGGCCTGCAGTCGATGTCCCTGAACAGCTGGCGAGCACCAAGATTGGTTAGTCCTGGAGGGCGGCTGCTGCTGAACCCAGGGCCGGCGCTGACTGGCCCAGAGCCCATTCGGGGCCTGTGGTGATGGCGAGGCCCTTGTGGTCGATTTGAAATTCTGATTTAGGCCGACTTGCTGTCAATGCCGCTGCGGCGCTTCAAGGTTTTGAGACCTTTACTGGCGGTTTTGTTGTCAGGTTCGAGATTCAGCACCTGTTCGTAGGTGGAGCGGGCCTCGTCGGGCCGTTGCAGTTTGCCCAGGGCAAAGGCGAGATTGTTTAGTGCTACGGGGTAATCGGCCTTGCAACGGATAGCCGTTTGGTAGTGCTTGATGGCGGCGGGGTACTTGTTCTGGGCCGCCAAGGCAAAACCAAGGGCATTTTCAATCACGGCCCTCGCTTCTGGCGGCGCCTTTTCAGAATCAGCCAGCTTGACGGCCTGCTTGAGGGTGTCGGCAGCCTGGCTGTAGAGACGCTTGCGCAGCTGGACCGAGGCGAGTTCATAGAGCCCCGCCGCATCGCTGGGCTTAGGCCCCCCCTCGCCGCCAAGGCGGGAGAGGGACATCTCATCACGCCGAACTCGCAGGATCTGGCGGCCCACCACGAAGGCAGCACCGGCGAGCAAAGCAATCAGGCCTAACAGGTAGGCCTGGGGGAGCAGGTCGCTCATGGGTTGCCGGCCTTAGGGGAAGTCAGTTGCTGGCCGCGCTCACCACGGTGGAGAAGCTGGTGGGATCGGCCAGGGCCAGCTGGGCCAGCATCTTGCGGTTGATGCGCACGTCGGCCTTTTTGAGGCCACCGATCAGGCGGCTGTAGCTGAGTCCATTCAGGCGGGCCGCCGCGTTGATGCGGGCGATCCACAGACGGCGGAAATCACGCTTGCGGCGGCGGCGGTCGCGGTAGGAATTGCAGAGGGCCTTCATCACCCGCTGGTTGGCGGTGCGGAACAGGCTGCCGTTGCTGCCCTGGAAGCCCCGGGCCAGGCGCAGAATTTTGTTACGGCGTTTGCGGGCGACATTGCCCCTCTTGACGCGGGTCATGGAGGTAGGGAACTAAGGGGAGAGTGGAAAAAAGGAAAGTGGTGTAGGTGGCAGAAAGGCGACTGGCGCCATGACCTCAGGCGTGGGGCAGCATCAGGGCCACGTTGCCTGCGTCCCGTTCGTCGACGCTGGCCATGGTGCCGAGATGGCGTTTGCGCTTCGGGCTCTTGTGGTCGAGCAGGTGGTTGAGGAAGGCGCGCCGGCGCATGAACTTGCCACTGCCGGTGACCTTGAACCGCTTGGCGGCCGCGCGGCGGGTCTTGAGCTTCGGCATGGCGTTCCTGGGCGCGGGCACAAACAAGCAGAGTACGACGTGACTTAACCCTTCT
This sequence comes from Cyanobium sp., assembly GCA_044352805.1. Classification (GTDB taxonomy): domain Bacteria; phylum Cyanobacteriota; class Cyanobacteriia; order PCC-6307; family Cyanobiaceae; genus Cyanobium. The sequence goes on along the minus strand of JBILDB010000161.1, from coordinate 781 downwards.
CCAACTCCCAGGCCCATGCCCCTTCGCCAGCTGCGCCCGTCCCCGTCCGTGGCCCCAGGGGCTAGCGCCCCGGCGACCGCCGGCAGGAGGGGGCGCCAGGCCAATCTGCGGGCACCGCTTTTGGGATTGGTGCTGCTGCTACTGCCCGGGGGGTGCCGGGCCTCAGACCAGCCCCTGGGCCTGGCGTCCCCGCCGCCGCCATTGCCCGCCTTGGCGCCCCAGGGCGGCGAGGCGTTGCGGCATTGGCCGGTGCCCGAACCTCCCCCCCTGCGCTCGCAGGATCCGGTGCTGTGGGTGGCCTTGGCGGCCCATCTCGGCCCGGCTGGGGAAGCCGACCAGGCTCCTCCCTTGCGTTTGACGGCCGCCTCGGGCGAGCTCACCTTGGTGGATGGTTCAGGGCGCCGGGTTAGCCGGCCTGAGCTGGTGCTGACCTGGCGATGGCAGCCCCTGTCCCAGCCCGAGCGCCTGCGGCGGAGGGTGCTGGGGCCCTTCGCCAGCTACGAAAGTGCCGAGGCGGCGGCCCGGCGGTGGCAGGCGACCGGGGTGCGACCTGAAATCGCCCGCAACAAGGACTGGGAGGTATGGGGACCGGCCGAGGCGGCGCCCCCTGCGGGCCAGGCTTCGCGCTTGTTTGAACAGCGCCAAACCCGGCGCTTGGGCCTGCAACTGACCGCCAGCGAGGGCGCCCTGGCGCTGCGCCAGCCCCTGCGCATCGAGGCCCCGGGGGGATTGCGCTGGAAGGGGGGGGTGTACGCCGGTCCCTTCCGCTTGCTGGCCGATG
>JBILDB010000160.1:0-5734 GCA_044352805.1 Cyanobium sp. | reverse complement strand
GATCTGGTGGTCGATGAGATCAGCCGCCAAAGCGGCGACGCCAGCATCCGGGTCAAGGAGCAGCTGCTTGATTTGGCCCACCTCACCGGGGAACAGGCCCGCAACGTTGGCGATACCCTCAAACCACTGGAGGACCAGCTTGAACAATTGCTGGACGATCTCAACAGCAGCCTGCGTCCCCGTCTGACCAAGCCGGTGCGTGAAAAGCCCTTGATGGCGCTCGGCATTGCCGCCGGAGTCGGGCTGCTGCTCGGCATGCTGCTCAACTCGGGACGGCGTTCGGCATGACGGTCCGTGAGGGTGCGTCGAAAGTCACCGCCCTGCTGACGTCGGTGATGGACCTGCATGTGCGCATTGCCCTGCAGGAGGCCGACCGGGAGAAGCGCCGCCTAATTAGTGGTGCCGTTTTTCTCGGGGCTGGAATCTCTTTTGTGGTGATGGCCTCCCTGCTCGGTCAGGTGGCCTTGCTGCTTTGGCTCCATGAGGCATTCCGCTGGAGTTGGCTGCTTTCGGCCCTGGTGATCACCGTGGCTAATTTGGTCTTGGCGGGTATTTTTCTGCGCATCGGCGGCGGCATGCTCAAAGGGCCCCTCCTGCCCCAGACCGCCGCCGGTTTGGGCCGCACCACCCGGGCCCTGATCGGCCGCATGTGATCGCCCCTGGGGGAAAAGCAGGATCAGACTCTCGCTGCCTGGTGGTGTTGGGCATGCACCGCAGTGGCACCAGTGTGCTGATCAGCTGTCTGGGCCGGGCTGGGGTTCACCTCGGCGCGGTCCTCGACCAGCCCCATCCCCTCCATGGCCGGGGCGTGCATGAACCGCCCGCCTTGGTGCTGATGCATGAGGATTTGCTGGCCCGCCATGGCGGCAGCTGGCGCAACCCCCCGGAAGTGGGGGAGTGGCCCCCGCTGCACAGGGCCGTGCGGGATCTCTTCATTGAATCGCGCCATGGTCGACCGCTCTGGGGCTTCAAAGACCCCAGGCTGTTGTTGTGTTTGGAGGGCTGGCGACAATCCCTGCCAAGCCTTGAGCCCGTCGGCGTGTTCCGCCACCCTGCGGCTGTAGCCAGCTCGCTGTTGCAACGGGATGGCATGGGACTTGACAAGGGGGTGGCCCTCTGGAGCCACTACAACCAACGGCTGTTGGAACTGCATCAGCAGCACCCTTTTCCCCTGATTGAATTCGAAGCCGATGCCCCTCGGGTGCGCCAGTCCTTAGCGCTACTTTTGCAGCAATTGGAATTGCCCGGGGCTCTCAGCCAACAAGGGATCGACCACGCCCTCAATGTATTTGAACCGCTGTGGCGCCGCCACAGTGATGCCAGGCTGGCCCTAGCGGCGCCGGTGCTTGGATTGTATGAGGAATTGCGCCGCCGGGCCCTCAGGCCAACTTGACCGGGCCTCAGCCCAACTTGACCGGGAAAGAACCGCTGGGCGGCGATTCCATCGAGCCGACCACCGCAAAGCCTTCACGACGCAAGATGGCCTCTTTAGCCGCCTCCTGCTTATCGGAAGCCACCATTTCAGCCACCAGTTCTTCAAGAGTGGTTGTGGGAGTCCAGCCGAGCTTGGCATGGGCTTTAGTGGGATCCCCCAGGAGGGTCTCCACTTCGGCTGGACGGAAGTAACGGGGATCAACCCGCACCACCACTGCGCCGGTGTCGGCCCGGGCGCCGGTTTCTGCCACTCCCTGGCCACTCCATTGGATGCCCCCCCAACCCAGCTGCTGGGCCGATAGTTCAATAAAGCGTCGCACCGTTTCCTGGCGGCCGGTGGCAATCACAAAATCCTCGGGTTTGTCGTTCTGGAGCATGCGCCATTGCATTTCCACATAGTCACGGGCGTGGCCCCAATCGCGCAAGGAATCCATATTGCCCATAAACAGGCATTGATCAAGGCCGGCATCAATGCGGCAAAGGCCACGGGTGATTTTACGGGTAACAAAAGTTTCACCGCGACGGGGACTTTCATGGTTGAACAGAATGCCATTACAGGCATACATGCCATAGGACTCGCGATAGTTGACAGTGATCCAGTAGGCATAGAGCTTGGCCACGCCGTAGGGACTGCGGGGGTAGAAGGGGGTGGTTTCCTTCTGGGGTATCTCCTGGACCAAGCCGTAGAGCTCCGAAGTGGAGGCCTGGTAAATGCGAGTTTTATCAATCATGCCCAAAATCCGTACCGCCTCTAGAATCCTGAGGGTGCCGAGGGCATCGGAATTGGCAGTGTATTCGGGGCTTTCAAAGCTAACCGCAACGTGGCTTTGAGCGCCCAGATTATAAATCTCATCCGGCTGTACTTGCTGGATAATGCGAATCAGGTTGGTGGAATCTGTCAGGTCGCCGTAATGGAGTACAAGCCGGGGATCATCGACGTGGGGATCTTGATAAAGGTGATCAATGCGGTCGGTGTTGAAGCTGCTGGCCCGTCGCTTGATGCCGTGCACCACATAACCCTTCTCCAGCAACAGCTCCGCCAGATACGAACCGTCCTGTCCTGTGATGCCCGTGATTAGGGCGATCTTGGTATTGGAAGCGGAGCTGTTGGCGCTGGTCATGGAGGCGGAAGGGGGAGAAATCGGAGAAAACCGGGGGGGATTGGCTGGTTGCCGGGCTATGGGGTGCTGCCACCCGCAGCGAGGGCAGCGGCAGCGGCAACGGTCAAGGGCACGGGATCGGCCCGCAGCCCGCTTTCGCCCATGGTCCCGCTTTCGCCCTTGGTATTGCTGCGGCCATAGCGATCGTCGAAACGCACAATGTCGTCTTCGCCGAGATAGGCCCCACTTTGGACCTCAATCATCTCGACCGGAATCTTGCCTGGGTTGATCAGACGGTGGCGGGCACCAAGGGGGATGTAGGTGCTCTGGTTCTCTCCCACCATCTCTTCAACACCGTCCTTCTCGACCAGGGCGGTACCTCGCACAACCACCCAATGTTCGGCGCGATGGTGGTGCATCTGCAGGGATAGGGCAGCCCCTGGTTTCACCTGGATCTTCTTGACCTGCCAGCGGTCTCCCTCGACGATGCCGTCGTAATGGCCCCAGGGGCGGTAGATACGGCGATGGGCCTTGCTTTCAGGAGCACCGCTTTTCTCCAGTTGGCCAACGATCGCTTTGATCTCTTGGGCCCTATCCCGGTGGGCGACCAGCACCACGTCGTCCGTTTCAACCACCACTAGATCTTCCACCCCCAGACCCACCACCAGTCGGTGTTCGCTGCGCAGATAACAATTACGGACCCCTTCGCCGATGACCCTGCCGCGCAGCACGTTGCCGTTGCTGTCCTGGTCCGAGGTTTCCCAGAGGGCGCTCCAGCTGCCCACATCACTCCACTGGGCATCGAGGGGAAGCACGGCGCCCAGGGAGGTCTTTTCCATGACTGCCACATCCAACGAAACGTTGGGACAGCCCGCGAAGGCCTCCGGCTCCAGCCGCAGAAATTCGAGATCGGCGCTGTCGTGTTCAAGGGCGGAGCGGCAGGCACTCACCAGCTCAGGAGCCAGCCGCTCCAGTTCGGAGAGGATGGCGCTGGCGCGAAACAGGAACATGCCGCTATTCCAGGTGAAACGCCCGGAGGCCACAAAGGCTGCGGCTGTTGCACTGTCAGGTTTCTCTACAAAGCGGGCGATGGGGACCGGTCCCGTCTGGCCCACGGGGCCCTGGCCCACGGGTCCCTGGCCCATGGGTTCAGCCGCCTCGATGTAGCCGTAACCGGTTTCGGCGGCAGTAGGCACGATGCCGAAAGTCACCAACCGGCCCGCCGTGGCCGCCGGCAGGGCTGCCTCCACCACGGCCCGAAAGCGTTCGGGACGACGAATCACGTGGTCGGCGGCTAGAACCAGCAGCAGGGGGTCCTGGCCGCGGGAGGTGGCTTTCAAGGCCGCTACGGCCACCGCCGGGGCCGTGTTGCGGCCCATCGGTTCAAGCAAAATGGCGGCGGGTTCAACGCCGATCTGGCGCATCTGCTCGGCCACGATGAAGCGGTGGTCTTCATTGCAAATGAGCAGGGGCGGGGCCAGGCCGGGAAGTCCCTCTAACCGCTGCTGGGTCTGTTGCAACAGCGTTTTGTCGTCGTTGCCAGCCAGGGCCCAATACTGCTTGGGGTAGCTGGCGCGGGATAGGGGCCAGAGCCGGGTGCCGGTGCCCCCGCACAGGATGACGGGAACAAGAGGCGGACTGGAAAGCGAAGCGTCAGGTTCCATGGGGATTGTGTTCAGCGCACTACCAGCAGGCAGGGCCCGCTGGTAACCCGGGGGGCTGGCGAAAAAATGAAACCCGCCAAATCGAGGTTATTCAACCATGGGTGAAAGGCTGAGGTTGATGGCGCCATAGCCGATTCGGGCCCTGGTTCAATGCAAGTCGTAGCGAAGCCAGCGGCAGTCAAGGCCCCCGTTGCTGACGGCTACCCGACGATTGGCCTTGAGGCGCAGGGCGCCGCTAAGGGCGGGGTTGCCGCTCAAGAGCCAGAGGGTCCAGCCGCCACAGCGTTCCTTCAGAACCCTTCCCAAGTCTGCGTAGAGGGCCTCCAGGTCTGCGTCGGCCCCGAGCCGGGCGCCGTAGGGCGGGTTGCAGACCACCAGCCCCTGGCCTGGCGGCGGCACGAAATCCCGAAAATCCCCCTGCTGGAACTGAACCCGATCTGCCAGGCCAGCGGCCGTGGCGTTCGCCTGGGCCTGCTCCAGGACGGCAGGATCCCGCTCCCTGCCCACCACTGGGGCCAGGGGGCGGCCAGGAGCCAGGTCGGGCTTGACCGTGGCCAGGGCGGCCTCGACTTCTTGGCGCCAGAGATCGGCCTCGAAATCGGGCCAGCATTGAAAGCCGAACCGCCGGGGCCGGGGCTCTCCACCGCGGTCGAACAGCAATCCCGGGGCCCGATCAAGGGCGGCGGCGGCGGCCTCCAGGAGCAGGGTGCCGGAGCCGCAGAGGGGGTCGACCAGGGGCACCGAGCCATCCCAACCGGTGAGGGCGATTAGGCCCGCCGCCAGGTTTTCCTTCAGCGGTGCCAAGCCCATGGCGGACCGGTAGCCGCGGCGGTGCAGGCTGCCGCCATCGCCTTCCAGGCTGAGAATCGCGGTGCCGCCCTCACCGCTGCCTCGGCCCGCGCCCCAGGGGCCAGGACTGAGGTGCAGATGCAGGCTGAGGTCGGGATCCTCCAGGTTCACCATCGAGCGGGCCCCCCAGCGCTGCCGCTGCCAATCAACCAGGGCGTTTTTCACCTGCAGCGCCGTGTAATGGCTGTGGTTGAGCTCGGGCAGGCTGCCGCTGGCCTCCACCTTGAAACTGTGCTCTGGCGGCAGCCAAAACTCCCAGTCGGCAGCGGCCTGAATGCCGCGGTACAGGTCGTTGCGGCCGTGGCAGGGGAAGCGGGCGAGCTGCCGCAGGAAGCGAAAGGGCAGGCGGGCGCGCAAATGCAGTCGATAGAAGCCGGCCAGGTCCGTGCGGCAGGCCACGGCCCGACGCAGGGGCCGCACCGCATCGGCGCCAAGCTTCAGCAGTTCGGCGGCGGCGGGCTCTTCCAGGCCAGGCGGCACCACGGCGATGACATCCAGGGCTGATTGCATCGGCAAGGGACGCAGCGGGCTGGGGGGCCCCGTTTCTAAACGTTGACGCTGGCGAGCGGGCCGGGCCGTTCCCTACCCCGCCGCCATCAACCCCGCCGCCAGCGCCAGCTCGGGCACTTTCCAGCGAGCTGGCCATCGATAACGCCATCCTGCCGGAGTCGGCAGGCGAACTCCCGG
>JBILDB010000159.1:0-5735 GCA_044352805.1 Cyanobium sp. | reverse complement strand
CTTAAGGTCCTCCCTGAGGCAGGAACCCTGGTGTTTGCCGGGGGTGGAATGTTCAACCCGTCCCTGCCTCACCCCATTCAAAAGTCAGGGCAATCGCTCTGGGAGAATGGGTGTTTGCCTGCCCCGCTTGCCCCCTCGCCCCATGCCCGTGCTGGTGGTTGCCAGCGGCAATCCCCACAAAGTGGCCGAGATCGCCTCCATGCTTGCGCTTGTCAACCTGGAGGTGCGCCAGCAACCCGAGGGTCTTGAGATAGAGGAGACGGGCACCACCTATGCGGCCAACGCACGCCTCAAAGCTGAGACGGTGGCGCGCCTGACCGGGCAATGGGCCCTAGGGGATGATTCTGGCCTGGAGGTGGATGACCTCGGTGGCGCCCCCGGTCTCTATTCAGCCAGGTATGCCCCCACGGATGCCCAGCGCATCGCCCGCTTGCTGGGCGAACTGGGGGATTCCCCCTATCGCGGTGGCCGCTTCATCAGCGCCATGGCCCTCGCCGATCCCCAAGGCCAAACGCGCCTGGAGGGATGGGGTCTCTGCCATGGAACCATCTTGAGTCAACCCAGGGGCCATGGGGGTGGCTACGACCCGATTTTCTGGGTACGGGAAGCGGGCTGCACCTATGCGGAGATGACGCCCCATCTCAAAGCCCGCCTGGGTAGCCGCGGCAAAGCCGCCCGCGAGATGGCGCCGGGGCTGCGGCAATTGCTCGGTTTGGATTGACTGGGGCACAACAATGTCCTTGACCTTCGACCCCGTCCCCATGGCCCCGCCCCCAACTGCCCTCACCCAGGCCGCCATCGCCCTGGGCAGCAACATCGGTGACTCTGCCGCCATCTTGAAGAACGCCCTCAAGGCCCTTGACCAACATCCCCAGGTCAGCCTTGTCAGCCATTCCAGTTGGTATCGCACCGTGCCGGTTGGACCCGCCCAGGATGACTTCGTCAACGGCTGTGCCCTGCTGGAGACCGAACTGGCTGCTGAAGCGTTGCTGCAGTTGCTCCTGAGTACGGAACAAGACTTTGGCCGCGTCCGCCTTGAGCACTGGGGGCCCCGCAGCCTTGATCTGGATTTGATTCTGTATGGCGACCAAGTGATTACCAGCGAACGGCTACAGGTGCCCCACCCCCGATTGGCGGAGCGCTCGTTTGTGCTGACGCCCCTAGCCGAAATCGCGCCCCAATGGATCGAACCCACCAGTGGCAAGACCATCAGCGAGCTGGCGAGACTACTGGGTGAGGCTGGAATTCTGGAGCGAATCGCTTGAGCGGAACAAAATCGGGCAAAGAGACTATGAACAATAATCTGCTACTATATTGCGCTCGATACAATCACTCACCAGCCGTTCCGTAAAATTATTGAGGGGATAGCCAAGGGCTTGTTCGGGTGGCAACCAGACCCACTCGACGATTTCTTCATTGGGCACCACCTGAGTACTGGCAGAAAAAGCATAATAATTGACCAGGACGAAGTGGGCTGGTACATGGAACTGGGAATCCAGAATCGCCTCTTGCAGCAGGGCGAAACGCACCTGCTGCAGATCAAGGGCCACCTCCTCCCGAAACTCCCTCAGCAGTGCCTCCTGGAGGCTTTCGCCCCAATCGAGCTTGCCACCGGGCACGCCCCAGGTGCCGCGCCACTTAGTCGTGCGCACGATCAACACCTCGGCATTGGGGTTAACCACCAATGCCCCAACGGTGCAAAGGGGGCGGGGCGGGGGAAGGGGCTGATTCATGCGTTGATCTGGCCGACGGCCCGCATGGCGGCGGCGGCGGCCTCGTCAATATCCCCTTCCTTGCCGGCCAGGGTCAGGCGACCAAAGGCCCCGACCGCTTTGACATCAACCACGGTGATATTCGAGGCTTTTTCAGCCTCATTGGCGGCAATCAACACATAGCCAGCCGGCTCCGTTTCCAAGATAAACATGCTCATACCTGCTTGAATCATCGAACCGCGGCGGTTGAGACGATTGATCAATACGGCGTGGTCAGGGGTAATTGAATAGATGATTTCCGTCCAAGTCACTTCGCAGCGACTGCGCTGCTCGATGCTGCTGCCAATCGCTTCGAGCACCACCTCACCGGAATGGAGCACATTGCTCTGGTCGCGGTGATACATGGCCAGGGAGCCAAAGGCCCGCTCAACCACCATCTGGCCCAAGCGCACGGTGCTGGCCTTAAGGGCAATGTCGGTTACCCGGTGGACCGCCATGCCGGGGGAGACTTCCAGCCAGAGGCAAGCGTCACCGGGAATCGGCAGGAACCCCTGGGAAACGGTGCCCATATAGGCCGCTAGCTGGGGCTGCAGGGAATCCAAAAAGATGTAAGTGCGCAGTTCGATGGACTGCACATGGCTGTTCAGGCGCAGCCGGTAGCCGTCGGTGTCGGTGGTGATGACACAACTGGCGCCACTGTCCCCTTGAATGCCGCTGACGTCGGTGCCGGTGATCGCAGGCCGACCCAGTTGCAGCGATTCGCGGCGACTAGGGGCGCGGTTCTCGCTGCTCTGGGGGAGGGAAAGGCCGCTGGCACGGCGGGGGCGGTTGCTTGAAGCGGTCACGGCACTCTCATGGGGCGTTCACAGCAACCGAGCCCATGCATTGGAGGCGATCCTACGGGTCCACCGGTGCTGGCCCCCCCACATTTCGGCCGCTTTGGTGCCTGCAGCGACAGCCCATCCATCAGCTCTCGCTATTAAAGAGATCATCACGGCCAATCAACCCATGCTCACCCCCAGCACGCGTCTTCGTCTCCAGGCCATTCTGGATCGCATCGGCGCCGATCAACCCGTATCGCTGCAGGAGCGTATTTATGTGCAGAAGTTCGCCGATCGTGACCAGGGCGTGGCGGGTTGGTTACTGAAAGCCAGGCGTCGCCAACAACAACAAACTCCCGCCGATGGGGTGGATCAGCTCTTGGGCGACCTGAACCTGGGCACGGCGGATCCAGATCGGACTTTCCGCCGCGGCGACGACCTCGAAGGTTGGTTTGGCGGAGCGCCAAGCTGGGTGCGCCGTAGTTGAGGCAAGGGCGTTAGGGAATTGGCGTTAAGTCATGGGCGTTAAGTGATTGGACTTGCCGCCCGTGAATTATCCGGTACCGTCCGTCCAGTTACGCGCTGACGTTATGGCTCGCCGCCCCATGGAAGCCACCCCGGCCCTACCTCTCCACCCCGACAAGGAAGCTTCGGTGTTGCCGGAATGGATGGCCCAGGTGGCCCATGGCGTCCAGCCAGATCAAGCCCTGGCCTTGATCGGCTTGGGGTTGATGGGACGGCTTGGGGCCGAAAACCAGGGCCCCTGGATCTGGAACGGGGAGGAAGACGGTGGCAGCGCCGACCTGAGCGCGCTACGCCAGCGGTTGGAATTGGTGGACCTGGCCCTGCGCACCTCCGCGCCGCTGAGTACGGCGGAAGTAACCCAACTGTTGGGGGCCCGTCCAGGGTCTGCGGTCGTCGAGCGGGGCGGATTGGTGGCCCGCCGTTGCGGCCGCAACGTCTGGAAACTGAGTCGCAGCGAACAGACGAAGCAGCAGCCCAGTGGTTCGTTTCAAGAGAGTTGGCGCCGGCGCCTTTGATAGACCTGGAGATTGCATTAGACCAACCCTGGCCAGCATGGGAATCAGCACCAAGCCACGGGCGGGCGGTTAAGTCGAAATCTCGCCATCCGTGGGGTTGACGTGGCTGCCGTCGCAGAACGGTTGGTTACCGCTTTGGCCACAGTTACCCAAGTGGAAGGTGTTGGCGTTTTCCAACTTGAGGAGCTAAGGCGTCTCACCCCAAGGCCCTTGGGGGAGCCGTCACAGGCCCAGTTCGGGATCGCCCACAGCACCCTGGAGGTGGAGGAAGGTAAGACTGGAACTGATTCAGCCGCCATTGGGTTGACGGCCTTGGCTGATGGGCCCTGCCCGTCAGTGCGGGGGATTCTTACCTGGACGCTCAAGACTGGGCCGCTTTAGGGCGACCACAGTCTTCCCAACCCTGGAGCAGGGTCGTCAATTCCTGGCGCAAGGCCTCCAGGCCCGTCAGGCGCCCCTGGATTTCATCGCGCTTATCCTGGATCAGGCAGCGCAATGAATCACAACTACAGACTCCCACCCGGCGGGCCGCCAGAATCGCTTTGATGTCGACCAGGGGAATTTCCAGGGCCTTGAGAGTGCGAATCAAAGACAGTTCGGCATAGACCTCCTGCCCAAACAGGCGGTAGCGGCCTTCGCTGCGACCACTGGGGAGAATCAATCCTTCATCGCTATAGAAGCGAATCGTTTTGACTGGCAAGCCCGAGCGCTTGGCCACCTCGCCGATGCGCAGCCCAGCCGGGGCCTGGGCCGTCGCGGCTGGTACCCCAAAAGGGGCGCCAAGATGCGCGGCTGGAACCATGGCGATACTCTCCAGTTGCTGGAGATACAGCCTAGGGCTGGGGGTCGGCGGCCAGCAAGGCCTCGACGCTGGCCACCTTGTCCTCCAGGGCCTGGTCATGATCCGTGCGGGTGTTGATGTGCACCGAGGTGAACAGGCGCGGACAGCCCATGGCGTGGAGGGCCTGGTGACAGGCCTCAATGGCCGCAAACACCTCCCCCCATTCCCCCTCGATGGCCGTGCCATTGGGATGCAGCTGGATCTTGAGACCGGCGGCGCTTAGAACCCTTTCACAAGTGGCGATGTAGGGCGCCAAATGCACTCCCACACCGACTGGCACCACACAGAGATCGACGATCACTTTCATTGGCTTGTGGTAATAATCCCCCCCATTATTCGCCATCGGAGCGGTTCGCTGACAGGGGTGGTGGCACTTAAGGAGTGAACGATGCCCCCCTGGGGCGCTCTGCCATGGCCACCCCCAATCGCCAGCGGGCCCCACGCCCAGCTCGCGCCGAGGACAACCTTGTCGCTGCCCTGATCGCCCAGATGGAAGCCGGCACCACCCCCTGGCGCCGGCCCTGGGACCCCCGGGGTGGCGGCCACCACGTCAATTTGCTCAGCGGCCGGCCCTACCGAGGTGCCAACCCGATCCTGCTAAGCCTCGGTTTGCACCGCCGCGGATCGACGCTGCCCTACTGGTGTGGCTTCGTGGAGGCCCAACGCCTGGGCCTGGCACCACGGCGCGGCAGTCGGGGAGTTGCCATCCTCAGGCCCGTGGGGCAAGGGCGCCCGGCCGAGGAGTCGGGCGGGCCCGGGGACAGCAGCTCCCTGGATTCAGACCAAGGCTCCGGGATTAAGCCGGCTTCAGGGGCTGCCAGCACTGACTCGAACACCACTGACTTCGCCAAGGTTGATTCCCACCCGTCTGGGGCCCCGACCTGGGTGCGCTATCGCCCCGTCACCGTCTTCAATGCCGCCGACCTGGAAGGGGAAGCGGGGGCCAAGGATCGCCTGTGGCGCTTGATCGAGCAGCGCCGCGCCATGGCGTTCCAGCAGCAGCGACCCGAGGTTGAACGGCTCGCCGCCGCCGCCGCAATCCTGGGCCATTGGCCCGTGCCCGTTACCCATGGTGGCGACCAGGCCTGTTATCTGCCCCAGAGCGATCGGATCCTGCTGCCCCAGCGCCAAGCCTTCCATTCGGACGCCGCGCTCTATGCCACCTGGGCCCATGAAGCGCTGCACAGCACCGGCCATCCGACCCGCCTGGGACGCAACCTGGCGGGGACCTTCGGCAGCGACGCCTATGCCCGCGAGGAGCTGGTGGCCGAACTGGGGGCGGTGCTGCTGGGAGATCGATTGGAAATCGGCAGCCCCGTCC
>JBILDB010000009.1:0-18749 GCA_044352805.1 Cyanobium sp. | reverse complement strand
GCAGGGGACTTTTTTGATGCGGAAAAGGCTGGGGGCTCCGGAGTTAAGAGATTGTCTTCCAACTGCAGCAGGTGAGGTGCCAGGCCAGGCCGTTGCCGCCAGAGAGAGAGCGTGGGCTCGGGAAGACCCGAAATCCCGTAGCCACCGATCAGACCCCGAAGTTGCGAATCCTGAAGGAAGTCCTCCAGCGCTTGATCCACCGCATCGAAAGGGGAGGGTTCGTGCAGCAACAGAAGATCAACGGACTCCAGGCCGAGCTGACTGAGGCTGGTCTGCAGGCTGAGCATGCAGTGACCAGCGGTGAAATCCCTGCGCACCATGCTGCCACCGTAGAAACGGCGAACCAGAGGGCGTAGGCCTGGTGCCAGCTGTAAGATCCGCCGCAGACCACCTTGGCGCTGGGCAGAGACGGATGGGGGATGGGCCTCACCGAGACCGCACTTAGTGGCCACCGTTAAATGGCCAGAATGGCGGCGCAACAGCGACCCAATCTCGCCTTCCACTTGGCCAAGACCGTAGAGGCGAGCCCCGTCGAAATGGCGGATGCCAAGATCCACGGCGAGATCGAGGAGCCGCTGACGATCCCTGGCCTCGGGCAACCTCATTAAACTGGCGCAACCGAAGCCGAGAGCCGTAGTGTTGCGGCCAGTTGAAAGAGTGATAACTGGCAGCATTCAAGCGCGGGCGTAGGCCGGAGGAATACGCGGCTTAAGCGGCCGACATGGGTTCCCGGCACACACCATCCAAGCCGGCTGGTCGCGAGTTACGACCGCGCGAGCACCGATCACAGCGCCATTGCCGATGGTAACGCCGGGGGACAAAAAGGCTTCAGCACAGATCCAGGCATCAGCTCCGATTTTAATCGGCCGCGCGAACAGCTGGAAGGTTTCCGATTCATAATCATGGCTGCCCGTGCAGAGATACGTCCCCTGCGACACAACTGCCCGTTCACCTAGGAATACCGGAGCCATTGAGTAGCAGATAACACGACGGCCAAGGGTGGAGTAATTTGCCATTTCAAGATTTCGGGGTGCCCAGATCTCGACATCGCTATAGACGTAACAAGGAGAGCCGATCCTTGCCCCGAAACACCGCAGTAACCAGCAACGCCAAGCGTGCAGTTGTGGTGGGGTGGGGCGAAACAACAACAACCATACGATCTGCCACGCTAAGCGGGCAAGGCGGTCTCGGCGGCTGAAGCTAGGGCCCTCAAATGGACTAACTTTGGAAAGGATCACGGATACGGAAGAAAAGAATTAGGTTTAATTAATTTCAGCATCGATAATATAGACATGGCGGATTCACAGCTGAAAATCAAAACACTATCCTAAAAGCTAATTATTTACATTGGCACTGATTCACATCTTAATTAGAGTTAAACTAAATCACTTGCTCAAAGCATCAATGTGCTCGTGTAACACGCACCTAGCTCCCACCAGTCATGCCCTCAAAGCAACCACATCAGCGGAAATGTTGACGGGCTCGAGGATCGGCATCGAATGACAATAGCCCCAGACTGCGGCTGTCAGGATTGTGAAGTTGTCGTGATGGGAAGGCAAAAGAACATATTATCAAGTAGAGATAAGTTCTACCTAACACCTCGGTTCAGCTTACGAGGGCAGCCAACATACTGAATTATCTACAAATTGACCACCAACCTCTAAATGTCAAGATTCTGCTTGTTCCACCATTAAGCCGTTTTGTCCAGTGCTGGCCAATTAAGATTCATTATAAGAAATTAAAGTGTATTGATGATGGATTGCAGTTGAGCAGAAAATTTATTGCCAAGAAGTTCAGTGGAAAAAGCATAAGCATTTTTTCTTAACTGAACCAAAGCAACGGGATTAGTGTATAAAAATAATATTTTTTCAGTAAAACTTTGAAGTGAGCCTCGATCAAACAAACATCCTGTTTTACCGTCAATAACATAGGCTGGTTCGGGTCCAGAATGCTTGCGCATATCACTATGAACAATTGGGCACAAACCCAACGCCATATAGTGAAGCACGCTGAGGCCAGCATCACCAGGATAAATGCCAATCTGGCATGATTCTGCAATTGGAACAATTGAATCAGCAAATAGTGGGCCATGGCTATGAATTCCATCTTCTTCAATAGCATTCACACCAACAAGGTCAAGATGTATGTCGTAACCCTTTGCTCTGAGATCTCTTACAAGCTGAACGGCAAGATCCAGTCCTGATCCGGGTCGGTCTCGACCAATAAATAAAAGTTTTAAAGGAGAATTGTCACCAGGGAAAGAAGTGTAAATTGGAGAAAATTTATCTAGGCCAAGGGATGAACAAGACTCGAAACGATTTAAGAAAACAAGAACTTTATGCCTAAAAATAGGCCAATCAAAAGGGCCTTCAAGACCAATAGGTGAATATGACAAATAACGAGTAGCGATAGAAAGCCAGAAAAATGAAATCAAGTAATCAACAAAACTTGGGTGAGGTTTCTTAAATAAAGATTGCCCATGAACTAAAATAGGAATTCGCAAAAACCAAAAAAGGACTGCTGAAAGAACTATTCCCAGATGGGAAGTATAGGCTGGTACAAATGCGACTCGCGCCCCGGAAGTCCTCTTGTATGAATTTATAGCTTCAGCAAACCAGACAAGTGGGTTACGTGTAGGAATATTAACACATTCACAAACCAGAATTCGAGTCTTAAGTGATGTAATTACATACAATGGCAATAAATAACTAAGACCATTCAAAAAATGGGCACGGTATTCATAAAGAACAGGTTGTAAAAGAATCAGCGTGCGCAGACCGGAGCCATGTAGTTTAAGCATTATTACTACTTAAGAAGCGAAAAATCCTTCTTAACGTATTGTCTATTTTCAAGACAGAAGCATCAAAGCGACTACATTTAAATCCGTAGTCTAAAAGTATAGATCGAATACGTGCATGATCATTTCTCCTGTAAATTTCTCTTGTGTTAACAGATCCTTCTTGCAAGTATAAACTCTCTCCAGAAATAGAATTATCATGCAAACGAAAACTAGAAAGACATTTAGGTATGGGCTGGAAATCAAAGCCAGCACACAATGCATCAACGAAAAACTCTAAATCCCAACACGTTCTATTGTCCTCGTTGAATTTAATTCCATAATCATGAATACGCCTAGTCCATATTGCTCCTTGTTGAGGAATAATACAAGCTGATCCAAGCAGCTTCTTAGGGGAAACATGTACCGCAAAAGCTCGTGGAAAGCTATATGGAGTCAAAGGATAATCATTTCTGTCAATAAAACGTATATCAGAATAAACTAAGTCAACTTGGCGAGACACTATTTCAGAAACAAGAACCTCGGCAAAAGTTGAATGATAAATGTCATCTGAGTTGAGGAAAGCCAAATAATCACCAGTAGCTCTTCTAAACCCTTTGTTAAGGGCATCAGCCGGTCCGCGATCAGGTTCACTAATAATCAAGCTTATTTTATCTTTGTACCTTTCAAGGATAGTAAGAGTTGAATCTGTACTACCTCCATCAACCACAATATACTCGATTGAACTGTATGTCTGGCCAAGAACGGAGAGAATTGTTCTTTCAATAAACTCACCCTGATTAAAGGATGTAGTAACTATAGATAGTCTAGGCTTTTGCTTCATATTGTCACCACTTTAATTGTACGATAGCCATCTTCTGACGTATGGTAGCCTAACATGCTTCCCTCCGCATTGACGAATGGATGCAAATCACAATGCAAGCCGGATCGAGTAAAGGATTGATCTGCAACGGGAAATACAGCATGGTTTGGCAACCGAATATGGCGAGAAACCCATGAATAGATTGGAATTAAAGCTGGATGATACTCTGAATGCAGCTCTTTAAGGATGACATTCCCCGATTTAAATTCAGTTACGAATAAGCATCTGTTATTAGACTTGTTAGGATAGGTATCTGATACTAGAATAGGGCCTGATGCAGACCGAATAACTGAAGGATGGCCGTCAACATTGGGAAGCTCAAAGTTTACGGGCTTAGCTTGGCTATCTTTTACCATCATAAAACATGGTAGTTGTTGTGATTTGACAAAAGGAAAGGCATTGATTTGATCCCAACTTGGCGATATTTTATGCTTACGAGAGACTAAGGGTCTTAAAACATTTACAGCAGCTTTAGACAGCTTGCTTATTGGCAGAACTTTAGATAAGCTATGCAATTTTAACCGAAAGCTCTGTTTGGATAAAACTTGATAACAGTAAATTATGATTTCGTTTTCAGTTGACCATGTAAAATGTGATAATTGCCCGACAAGCTCTATCTTTAGAAACTTATATGAAACTCTCCTTTCTAAATCCAAAGACATAAGTACTGTCAGGATGCCACCATCTCTAAGCCAACTCCTGAATAGAAAAGCTAAGCGGTTTTCACTGGGGGAGAGTAAGAGATGCGAGAAGTAGGCATTTTCTCGAATTGAACCATGGTTTAGTCCTAAACGTTCAGCAACCAGTTTTGAAGCATCATCTATGGAAAGAAGCTGCAAAAACTTTTCGTCTTGATGAGAGTAGAGAGATATAGAGTTTGGATATTTATATCCAGACAAACCAAATTTATGCTCGCCAAATATATAGCCATAACCTCCTAGTCTATGTGTAACCTCAAGATCGAGGCAATAACTATTAGATCCATCTTTCTTGGTACACCAGTGATGGAATCCATTAATAGACTTGACATGGTTAAACTCATGATCGTAAATATCGAGACAAGGAATGTTGTCAACAATATTATTTATTAAATAATTTGGCAGTCCATTTGCAAGGACTGATTGAGGTCTCGACCCAATTGGATAGTTTACAGCCATAGTATGGCCAATTACGATTCCTTCCTGATTTTTAGAATCAAAAGCAACAACATCTGCAAGCTCACCCAACCTTGGAGGCTTATCCCAATTGACCGAGCCTGTACAAAGTAAAATGTTACTATTGGGTTGAAAGGGGTTTAGATCATTAAAGCCAACCCAAAGGCCATAATCAGAGGATGGACGAACAGTTGTTTTTAATGGAGTGATCATCTAAAGTAACTGTTTAGCTTAATAGGAGAAAAGAAGTAGATCTAGAGAGCACCACGAGAATTAGAATCTGACGCGCCGCAGCTAGCCAGCCCGATCAATGTCCACCTGGGATCTGGCATGGAGATGCAAGAGGGTGTTGGCATTTAACGTATTGCCCTAGATACAGACCATGTATGATCCTAGCAGAGAATAAAGCAACATTGAAAGATAAATTACAACAACGCTTAACTAACCTGATAGGAGAACGAACTTTGCCTAGAGTAATGAAACAAAAGATACTAACCAAATAGTATAAATTATTTAACTTACATATTAACTAAGGAATATTTTCATAAAAGTAAAAAGTTAATAAAGTTGCTTTAACTATTAGGCCGTTAGCAGCATAGAAACCTGAGAATTACTAGCTCTAAAAAGCATATGAAAATTGTAGCCAGAAGGATAAGGAAAAATAACTTAAGAATACATTTAAAATCAAGATACTATCTTTAAAAGTCTTTAAAGAAATCTTTGCTGGGAGTACGGTACCTCATATCATTTCGGAACCCTTTGATTCTTAATGTTATCAAGGATTGTATCGTATACATTTGCAACTTTAAGTGCATAATCTTTCTGGCGATATTGAGTTCTTACTAATTCTGAGTTTCTTTGGCCAATCTTAGCAACCATCTCGGGGTTTGCTAATGCATCTTCTATAGCGGCAGTCAAAGCAATAACATCACCTGGAGGCACTAAAAAGCCATGCTCACCATGTTTTACAATCGATCCAGAGTTCGGTGTAGTGATAACAAAGCAGCCTGCTGACATAGCCTCAAAAATTACACGTGCAGAACCTTCGCAATAGCTAGGAAACACAAATATTGAGCTGTCTGCCATTAGCTGTGCCAACCCTGAACGGCTGAGACCACCCAAATAATTCACTTTTGAATTTGAAAAGAAATCCATAAGAACTGGATTTTTTTTGGCCTCCGGTGAAATACCACCGGCAACATTAAGATGATATGTCCCTCTTAGATTACTCATAGAGCTGATCAGGGTAAAAATTCCCTTCCTGGCCTCTATCCCACCTGCATACAACATTGAATGGGGTTTTTTGACAGCTAATTGTGGGATTAAAGAGAAGAATTTCTCGTCGATTCCTAGGTAAACGACAAAGATTCGTTCTTGAGGAATACCTGCCAAAATACAAGATTTCCGAACAAAATCGGAGTTAACGAGCAAGAAATCTGCATTTCTGATATCTTGAAACATAGCCTGATAAAGAGGCATGGTAGGCACAGGAATAAAAGAAGGAAAAACACCCTGATTTTCAACTAAGAAATTAATATGAGCCGGATGGGCGATGGAGTGATCACAAAGTGTTGGGATGCCAAGGCCGCGGGCAACAGCAACAGATTGGAGGCCATAAGCACAGCGGTAATGGTAGATGTCAGGCCTTAGCTCCTTCAATCGCTTAGATGCAGTTGAGGCAAACTCTTGGTAGCCAACAACGTGTAGCTTCTGCTGAATCTTCTGTGAATATTTGCGGCAGACATCTCCGGTTTTTAAAATGGCTTCTACAACTGGTAAAGAGTAAATGAGCTTAGAATCGATATTCTCTTCTCGGTCAAGAAAGCGAGCAACGCCAGCATTGGAAGCAAATTTATTTGCTAAAGACTTTTGCCAGCCTAAGGGCCAGCCTGCAACCAACAACTCTTCTAGAATACCCATACGACTCAACTCAACAGCAAGCGGGGCAAGATGAAATCGGTAACTGCCATTAGAAACTAAAACTTTCATGAATTAATAGCTCCTGTAGTCAAAGTTTTATGGTGTAAAATAGACATTTCTTTGGAATATGAAATCACAAGTGCACAAGATATTGCGATGCCAAGTCTATTGGTGAATCCAAATGGACTGAAAGCAATATTCCACAGGGAATTGATAAAGGCATATGAAACAAAGAATGGTGGAGAAAGATTCTTTTGCGAAATGATTTTCAAAAATTGTGATATATAATTAGATAGAAATACATAGAAAGGAATTGTTGACAATATACCACCCCAGGCCAGTAGGCTTAAAATTACTGAATGTGTAGGAATATAAGTAGAAGTAAAACCTAGCTCTACAGCTTTGAATTCCTTTTCAAAATCAAAATCATAACCTAATTTATTCATTGTTTCATATCCAATATAGCGATATTTGCTGTTCGGATCTTGAGCCCATGATCCCCAACCAAACAATGGCTTATCCTCCCATGCATAGTAAGATGAAAAAATTTCCTGACGTCCACCAAATAGAAGTCCAAAACTCCCATTAAATTGCCGTCTTGTTTTAGTTATAGCATCATCACTGATAATTCCTGGAGGCAAAAATATTAACAAATCGAGTACTACTGAAAAAACTTTTGAAAGACCGATAGAAATAAAAAGAATAGTAGCAGGGAAACATAAAGAAGCTATAATGGGAGTTAGATTAGTTAATCGTAGAACTTGGGATAATGATATATAAAAATGAGAAACAATGTAAGAGAGAATTCCTATTAACGATAGCAACCTAAGGTTTCCCCAACTAGAAAGTCCCATGAGCAAGAAAATAATAATGATATCGAGATAATTTATAATTTTTTTATCTAGTTTTAGAATCTGTGGTATGTATGAAAAAATAAATAAAGTTAATGAAATAGCGATACCGGCATATCCAAATTTAAAATTATCAGCCGAAACACTGAATTCAGATGCTTCTTTATTTAAGATAAAAGACGACAAAGCAGAAGCGAAGGAAATAATTACTAGCTTATTATATTCAATTCTATTAACTAAAAAAATTATGCCAACTGGGAAAAGAATGAATGCACCTGCTCCTTTAATTAATACACTAAAACCAGATCCATTTATTATATCTGATAAAAGAAGAAAAAATGCGGAAACTAAGCAAAAGCCAACTCTTGCATTCTTCCTTGAAAAGACTGTGTCAACAGTGGAAGGTTTACCGATAATTAAAATGAGAAGCCAAGCCATGGCAACCATTTCAAGTATACTGACTCTGGCGATAAAAAGGTAGGACAAGAGTCCTATTCCTATAGGAAAGAGCCAAGAAATCATCCTAAATGAGCATTAGGACTACAATTGCCGAATATGGATTTATGCTTAAAACTAATTTGCAACAAACATAGAGTGAACGAAAACTTACTTTTCAATGTTTTGATGTCAAGGGAAAGCAATCAAGTAAGGATGCAGCACACCTGGTTCATGCAAGTAATATAACGCTATGCCGACCTACTGCCGCCGATCGCATCAGCTAATCGCATCAGCTAGGGGAAGATAACGCTGAGGCCCTGATCCTGGGACTTGTGGTAAGCCGGCACATAGCAGTTGAAATTTGATCAGAAAACGGGATGCCCCAAGGTCTAAAAGATGACTGTCTGACGCCAGGATGTCGCAGACTAGATGAGCGAGGTTAGAAATGCTGACAACTTCGTCGGAGCTAGCATTCTTAGCCAGCCATCTGATCGCCAAACTGCAAGGCTTCATAGAGGACAGCACACTAGAGCGCCGTCAACCTGGCCAAAAAGTCCCATCGCCAATATTCAGAAAATAGTTAGCCAAACATTAATTGAATACGTAGAACTTCAAGCCTCATGAGATCTTGAGATTGGTTTCTGCGCTGATCCAAGTGCCGAGACCCTCGGCAAGAAACAGGAGTCAAGTGAGATGCTCAAAATCAGGTGTTGATCTGGTCCCGTTGGCGCGCTAGCGCTTGGAAGGCGGCATTGCCCGCCTCTAGCTCCTGGTAGGTGCCCAAGCCTGTGATCTGGCCCTGCTCCAGCACGACGATGCGATCGCAATTCTGCACTGTGCTGAGCCGGTGGGCGATCAGGACCACGGTGATGGTGCGATCCAGGCTATCGATCGCCCCCATCACCTCGGCTTCAGTGCGGTTGTCAAGCGCACTGGTGGCCTCATCAAGAACCAGCAGCTCGGCTTGACGATAGAGCGCGCGGGCAATGCCGATCCGCTGCCGCTGACCGCCGCTGAGTCGGACCCCCCGCTCCCCTACCACCGTGGCGTAACCGTTGGGGCTGTCCATGATCAAGGCAGCGATGCAGGCCTTCTCTGCCGCCTGCCGCACCCGCCCAAAATCGATCTGGGCTTCTGGCACACCAAAGGCAATGTTGGCAGCAAAGCTGGCATCGCTGAGATAGATCTGCTGGGGCACATGGGCTACCTGCCCCTGCCAGGCCTCCACGAGCCCCGGCGTGCCGTGGAGATCCACCCCATGCACGAACACCTTTCCTTGGCTGGGGGCCAGCAGGCCCAGGATCAGATCACTTGTGGTGCTCTTGCCGCTGCCCGTGGTACCCACAAAGGCCAAACGCTCTCCAGGCCAGATCGATAGCTCCAGATTGCGCAGCACCAAAGCTTCGGTGCTGCCGTAGTGAAAGCAGACTCGATCCAGCTCCAGCAAAGGCACTCCAGCCTGGAGGGGAGGGAGCAGGCCTGGGGCAAGCAAACCCATCTCTGAGGAGGGGGCGAGCTGCAGCAAGGGCTGGAGCCGCTGGAGAGAAGCCCCATTAGCCTGAACATTTGTTAATGCACTAAAACATTGCTGCAAAGGCTGTAGCAGCCGGTAGGCACCTAGGGACAAGGTCCCAAGTAACGGCAGTTGTTGCTCAATGCCCTGGCCGGAAGCCGCAAGTAAGAGGGAGAGCCCCACAATGAGCAGGACGGCGAAGCCCTCGATCAAAAAACGGGGCAACTGGCCCTTGGTGTTGATCGACGCACCGGCCAATCGAGAGGCACGGTTGCGGCTGCCATAGGCCTCCAGGAAGAAGGGCTGGCTGCGATCAAGCAGCACATCTCGTATCCCCCCCAGGCTCTCCTGGGCCACCTGCAGGCTGCTCTGGTAGTTGCTGGTGTGTCGCTCCCCATCGGCCCGCAGGGCACCACGCGTGAAGCGAAACACCAGCAGATAAAACCCCACCAGGAGCACGCTCACCACCAGCATCACCCCCGGGGCCAGGGCGATCAGAGAAGCACCCAGCAGCACCACAATCGCCAGGTTCACCACCACCTGCAGGACCGCCTGGATGGTCTCAAACGCCTTATCCACATCCTTGGTGAGAAAACCCAGCACGATGCTGCTGTTGTGCTGCAGATGCCAGGGGAAGGCCTCGTTCAACACTGACGCAAACACCCGATCTCCCAGATCGGCCCCCATCAGGGCCGCCAACCGCAGCTGCACCCGGATCGTGAGCACCCGAAGGGCAGTGCTCAATGCCACCACCGCCATGAACCCCAGGCCGAGCCCCAGCAGCAGCTGCTGCTGGGGCAGGCCCTGCAGGGGCACCGCTAGGGGCCCAAGGGCCTTCAGACCTTTGCTGGGGTTGCCCAGAAGATGCAGGAAAGGCAGCAGGGCCCCTAGGTTGGCAACCTCCCCAAGGGCAGAGGCCAGGCTCAACAACTGCAGCCAAAGCAATTGGCGGCGGCGGCGGGGGCTGAGGGCGCCCCATAGGAGGCGCAAGGATTGAAAACGTGGACGCTTCTTCAGCATGCCTACGGGGCTTTTAGAGAGGTGGGGTGCTTCGTAGTAAACACAGATGGTCTGGAAGAGGAATGATTTACGGCCCGCTGACGAAAGCGGTGAGAGAACCAGAGGTAGGGTTAGTTTAGGTTTCTAGAAATTGAAGATAAAGGGATCATCAGACTCACACAGTAATTGACCTCACACAGTAATTGACCAGAATTACTGTAGGCGAGCCACGATCGCAACATGGCTCACCGAACTGAGCAAATCTGCTTCGCCGCTTCCCAGGGTGTTCATTAGTTGCACCTCTACGAATTTTTTACGCAGCAGTGGCAGAGTATCAAAGGCACAGAAGCTGTAATACAGCCCATCCCCCTCGCTCCACTTGCTCATCTTTCCATTGGTTTGCAGCCATACCAATGCTTTCCAGAAGCCCAATTTCTTGATCGTCTTCTTCAGCTTCCTGCCTAGGTGGCTGCCTTGGCCAATATTATTTGTGTCGGAAATCAGCACGCCATAACGAGCTACCCGCACCATCTCAGATACAGCTTCGGGCCAGTGGCGTATGTGATGGAGCACCCCGGTTTCCACCACCCAATCGAAGCTGTTGTCGGCAAAGGGGAGTTGCAGCGCACTGCCTTCTACGAGATCGACACCAGTGATGCCATTTAGGATCTTCGCCTGCTGGCGCAGTTCCGCAACCGGCTCGATGCCTTGAACACACGCACCAGGAAAAGCCGTAGCCAAGGCCTTCATCGCCCGACCCGTACCGGCCCCGACATCTAGAAATGAGCCAGCCACACCGTAGTGCCGCGCTAACATCACAAGCAGATCTAGAGCCAGGGCGTGTTCATCTGACTCGCCTACATGACGCTCTTGATAGCTAGCCGCTGTTGCCTGGTAATAGGCACGCTGTCGGGATTCATCAGTGGAGGTCATTGATGGGATTCTGAACGGAATTGGTGGTTGTGGAGAGTCGGTTTAGGTGCGCATTGCACTTCGCGAGGATCAGATCGGCAGAAGGCGACGCCAATTGCAAGCTATGGTTGCCGAGATCGTCATGGTCAAAGACGTTGCGATGTTGGGACATCTGCAGCGCCCATGGGATGGGCTTACCTGACAGACCCCTCTTGATCTCAACTGCGCACATCCAGCCAATGCGCCAGGGTTCGGGAAGCGGCTTTCAGGGAGAGGAAGCGCTTCTTGAGGCCATGGCCATTGGCCGACCCTTCTGGCGGCTCGACCGACTGCGCATAGGCCCCGTAGCCGCCTTTTTCGCCAAAACGCTGGCTGCCGGAGCCCCGGCGTTCGGGCTGGTTGGCCAGCACCCCCAGCACATCCACCCCCATATCCCGCAGCCGCTGCAGGGCCTGGGCCGGCAGATCCCGGTTTACCCGTGACAGACCCACAAGGAACAGCAAGCCATCCAGATGCTCCACCAGCAACACTGCGTCGCTCAACAACAAAACCGGCGGGGTGTCAAAAATCACCAGGTCATAGCCCGGCAGCTGGCGGATCATCTCCACCACCACGCGGCAGCGCTCCGAGCTCAGCAGCTGGGTGGGATCCGGCGGCACGAGTCCGGCGGTGAGCAGATCCAACCTCTCCTGGATGTTCTGCACCAGGTTTTCCAAGACCAACTGGGGATCGCTGAGCAGGCTGGAGAATCCCTCCAAATTGTCGGCCCCCAGATAGCGGTGCAGCATGGGCCGGCGCATGTTCGCATCCACCAGCAACACCCGCTGGCCCATCTGGGCCATGGTTTGGGCAAAAAGGGCCGAAGTCATGCTTTTCCCCTCCTCCTGGGTGGACGAGGTAAGCGCCACAAGGCGCACGGACTTATCGGCTCGCAGCAGGCGGAAATTGACGAAAAGGTTGCGCAGCGATTCCACGATGGCAAACCGCTCTTCCCCATCTAGGACTGCCAGCGACTGGCTGTTGGTGACCCCTTGCCGGCCGGGCAGGTGGGGCACAACCCCCAGCAGGGGCACCATGAGGCCATCGGTTAACTCCTTGGGGCTGTGAAAAACGTGATCCATCCGATCCCGCACTATGGCCAGACCAGCTCCTGCCAGGGCCCCGAATATTGCAGAGGTGAGCAGACCCCGAGGCACGTTCGGCGTCACGGGCTTTCGCCCGAATTTGGGCGGCACCATCAACTTCCAGGGCACCGTGCGCTGGGCCACCTGCAGCCGGAAGCTTTCCCGCGCCTTGATGTATGAGGTGAGGTTGTCGCGGGCCACTCCCAGCTGCTGCTGCAAGGCTTCGTACTGCTTCATTTGGGAGGGATTCCCTTGAAACCGCCGCGACAGCTGCTCCTGTTGTAACCGGATTACCTCAAGCTGGGAGCGGTTTTCGCTCAGGCTGGATTCGATTGCATCCAGCTCGCGGCGTTGCAGGAGAGGGCGCAGCATGTCGCGCTTGGCCCGCAGCTCCACCACTTGGGGCGCCTCTTCGGTGTAAATGGCCTGTGCTTCGGCCAACTGCTTCTCAACTTGGGTGAGATCCTGCAGCAGGGCTGTAAAAGCACCCCCCGCCAGGCCAGATGCCGCCGTCTGGCCGCCAGAACCTCCACCCAGGGCTGAAGCATTGCCCCCCTGGAAGGGAGGGCTGCTCAGCTTGCCCCGCCGCACCGCCGCCGCCAGACCATCCAATCGGGCCTGCTGCTGCTCCAACTCCTTGCGTTGGGTGCTCAGTTCCAACTGTTGCCCCTTGATCGTCGCCGCCTGCTCCATGGGCTCCACAAAGCCGGTGCGCTGGCGAAAATCGGCTAGCTGGTTTTGGAGGGAGGCCACCCGGGACTGCAGCTCCGGCGCCTGCTGATCCAGAAAAGCCAGGCCTTGGGTGAGCTTTTCCTGCCGCTGCCGCAGGGAATAAGAGAGGTATTCAGCACTGATTTTTTCAAGGATGGCCTGACCAATAACCGGATTCCCCCACTGCAGCACCACCTCAAGCACTCCGGGGGGGCCCGAGCCAGTCGCCGCCTTAGGGGTGGTGACGACGGGGGCGACTACCCCCTCCGGCAGGCCCAAGCTCTGCTCGATCGGGGCCAACAGCATGGGGCTGGTGAGCACCTGGATCAAGGTGGCTGTGTTGTTGCTGTCACCACGCGCCTGCAAAGCCAGACTTTCCAAGCCATCCTCCTGGCCCCCGGAACGCTCCGACGGATTGATGGGGTCGGTAACCAGCAGCTTGAAGCTGCCCTGAAAAACGGGTTTCTTGATTCGTTGCCAAGCCGTGTTCAACACACCGGCCAGCAGGATGGCCCCAAACACCGATAGGGCCAGACGCCTGCGACGCCACAGGGCATTGAGCAGCTTCCCAACTTGGATATCCTCTTGTTCAACACCTGGGGAGGCTGTTGCTGGGGAGGCTGTTGTAGGGGTGACGGCGCGGTTGCTGATGCCGTTCAAGAAAAAACAACTGTTGTGAGACGCTCAAGCCAATCGCAGGTCCGAGAAACGGAAAACGGTTTTAAAATTTAAGTCAAGCAAATTCTAAACAACATTGAGACTAGGCAAAGTTAAGATTAGGCTAAGTTTCCCATGGCGCCCACACATACTTCCAGAATGAAAGTTGTGCAAGGGGCCCGAGCAGTGCTCCAAGGCCTCCGAGCGCAGAATTGTAAGTATACAATATTTCTGCTTTTCTGCCAACCACTCCGCTCGCCAGAAAACCATTTCCCTAGCGCAAGCACCGTCTGCCGACCCCCTCACTTCATTTGGGGGACGGCCCCGATATCATCCGCCTTAAGTCGGCCTTAGGAAGGTTCTTTACCCATCAAAGATGGATTTTTCCCGGCTGGGGACTTGCCTGACTCCCCTGCTCCTCCTCAGCCAGCTCACCGCTCCCCTGCAGGCGGCTCAATCCCTGCAGCCAAACGCGAATCAATCTGCCTGGGCGATCTCCGATTTCGACGCCTACATCCTCGGCGCCGGTGATCGGCTCGAACTCTCCTTTCTCTCCCCCGCCTACGCCAGCTTGGGTGGCAGCTTCGAGATCCTCAACGACGGCAGCACCAGCCTGCCCATGATCAGCTCGGTGGTGCTTTCAGGCCTCACCGTGAACCAGGCGAATCGCTGGCTCACCAGCCTCTACCGCCGCTACCTGCGCCGCCCCGATGTCAACCTGCGGGTGGCCCAGCCCCGGCCCATGCAGGTGTCGGTAGTGGGCCAGGTGGAAAACCCCGGCGTCTATGTGCTCAGCCCCGGCGGCGAGGGATCCACGGTAGAGGGAAAAAGCGCCTCGATTCCTGGCCTGCCCACCGTGGTATCGGCCATTCAGAAAGCCGGCGGCATCACCCTCAACGCCAACCTCAGCGATGTGCGCCTCCAGCGCAAGCTCCCCGGAGACGGCAGCCAACTGAGGGAAACCCAGCTCAACCTGGCATCCCTATTGCAGCAGGGCGACAAGCGGCAAAATCCCTTCCTCTTTGATGGCGACACGATCGTGATCGGCTGGGCACCCTCCCCCCCGCCCGATGAGGTGCTCGAGTTGGCCGCCGCCAACCTTTCCCCGTCCAGCATCATGGTGAACGTGGTAGGGGAGGTGAAGACCCCCGGCCGCCTATCTCTTCGAGCCGGCACCCCCCTAATCCAGGCCGTGCTCTCCGCCGGGGGCCCCATAGCCATGCGAGCCAAACGCAACAACGTGGAGCTGGTGCGCATCAACCGGGATGGCACCGCCACCCTGAGCCGCTACGCCCTCGATTACAAGCTGGGCGTGAGCGGTCCCCGCAACCCCCCCCTCCGCGAAGGCGACAGCGTGATCGTGAACCGCAGCGTATTCGCCTCCGGCAGTGATGCCGTCAACGCCGTGTCGCAACCCTTCACCGGCCTAGTGAACATCCTTGCCCTGGTGCGCATCCTCCAGGACTACAGCAACAGCAACAGCAACTGACCATGGCTCCCCCCGCCTGCCACCGGGCCCTGGGCCCAGCTCTGGCTTGGTGGGGGCTTCAACTGAGTGCCGATACCGCAATATGCCTTGGCCCCGGTGATCTGCTGGGGTTGGCGCCAGTCTCCTGGAACAAGTGAATCGGGACACTACCGGTAGCGTGGTTGAAGGCGTTCGCTTGGAGCCATCTTTGAGGCAGGCCATCGCCGCAGGCAGCCGGGAAAGACCGTCGCCGAAAGCAGTCGGGGCAGCCCCGCCGCGGCAGCAAGTCGCGGCAGCCAGGCGGGTGGCGGATGGCCAAGGGTGGGATCAAACAGTTGGAGCAGGAGCTGCTTAGCCAAATGAAGTTGATTGCCAAGTCAAACAATTAGTCGATTTACTCATTATCTCGACGGGGGTCTCAGTTAAACTAGACCAAGCCTCCAAGGCGAGACCGTCGATGGAGATCAAATTCCAGCAACTAGCCATGAAGTCTTAGACCGTTAAGCTAAGATAGTCGCAAATCAAGTGTGCATGCCGCGATTGGAAGGTTCTGGACGCGGAGTGCGAATCCTGCTTTGGTCTTTGTTTGCCGCCTCGGCTACCAAGAGCCTAATATAGGGTTTGCATACATGGTGAACCATGGTCAGGCACTTTTCTGCACTGATGCTTTTATTTAGCCTTATTCTAAGTGGGCCAAGTGCTTCGGCATGTGAAAAACATATCAACGGTCATCAAAACAGCAGCGATACCCAGGGTGAAGCTGTTCAGAAATAGGCTTTTTTAAAAGCCCATCATCAGGTCAAACTCGCTCTCGCCCAGGGCGCATCCAGTGCTTTCGCGGCTGCTTTGCTGATTGGCCAAGGCCTAGGCACGGGCCTCGCCAGTAGATTCCCTCCCAGCTGTTGGCCCTGTTGATGCTCGCCGTAGCGGTGCTGGCTGCCGGAAAGGGCACCCGCATGAAAAGCCAGCTTCCCAAGGTGTTGCAGCCGATTGCCGGTGCGACCCTGGTAGAGCGAGTGCTGACCAGTTGCGAACCGTTGGCCCCCGTGCGCCGGCTGCTGCTGGTGGGTCACCAGGCAGAGAGGGTGGAAGCCTCCCTGGCCGGCCATGCAGGGCTGGAATTTGTGCTGCAGTCCCCCCAGAACGGCACCGGCCACGCCATCCAACAGTTGCTGGGTCCCCTGCGGGACTTCCAGGGGGAACTGCTGGTGCTCAACGGCGACGTGCCCTTGCTGCGCTCTCAAACCCTGGAGGCCCTGTTGGCCAAACATCGCCACAGCAAAGCCGCGGTGACGCTGCTGACGGCTCGCTTTCCAGACCCCACGGGTTA
This sequence comes from Cyanobium sp., assembly GCA_044352805.1. Classification (GTDB taxonomy): domain Bacteria; phylum Cyanobacteriota; class Cyanobacteriia; order PCC-6307; family Cyanobiaceae; genus Cyanobium. The sequence continues at coordinate 2,013 of JBILDB010000009.1, read as the reverse complement.
CGGCCGCGTCTTCAGCGATGGGGATGACCGGGTGAGCTGCATCATCGAACATCGGGACTGCAGTCCCGAACAGCGCCGCAACACCCTCACCAACGCCGGCATCTATTGCTTTGACTGGCAGAAGCTGGCGGCCGTTCTGCCGGACCTCCGCACCAACAACGACCAAGGCGAGCTGTACCTCACCGACACCATTGCCCTACTCAGCCCTGCCTGCCATCTGGAGGTGGACGACCTGGCGGAGGTCAGCGGCATCAACGATCGCCTGCAGTTGGCCGAATGTGAGGCGGCCCTGCAGGATCGGCTGCGCCGCCATTGGATGGCGGAGGGTGTCACCTTCACCGATCCCGCCAGCTGCAGCCTCAGTGAGGCCACCCGCTTCGGCCGCGATGTGGTGGTGGAACCCCAATGCCATTTCCGGGGGGCCAACACGATTGCCGATGGCTGCCGGATCGGTCCGGGCTGCCTGATCGAAGCCAGCAGCCTGGGTGAAGGGGTTGAGGTGCTGTATTCGGTGTTGCGCCAGGTGCGCGTCGATGCCGGCTGTTCGGTGGGCCCCTTCGCCCAGCTCAGGGCCGGCGCCCACCTAGCCGCCGACTGCCGCATCGGCAATTTCGTTGAGGTCAAGAACAGCCAGCTGGGCGAGGGGGTCAAGGCCAATCACCTCAGCTACCTCGGCGATGCCGACGTCGGCGCCCGGGTCAACATCGGCGCCGGCACCATCACCGCCAATTTTGATGGCGTCCACAAGCACCGCACCGTGATCGGCGCTGGCAGCAAGACCGGCGCCAATTCGGTACTGGTGGCTCCAATCGTGTTGGGTGCAGGCGTGACAGTGGCTGCCGGCTCGACCCTTACCAAGGACGTGCCGGCTGGAGCCCTGGCCTTCGGCAGGGCCCGCCAAGAGATCAAGCCGGATTGGCGGCCCCCGGCTCCAGCTGCTTGATGCGGCTGCTTGATGCGATAGAGCAGTTCCTCCAGGGCCGCGGCCAGGGAGGAGCTTGGTTGGTGGTGCCCCTCAGAGCCCGGCGGCGCTGCGGTGCAGTCCCAGCAGTTCGGCGCCGTACTGCTCGCTCATGCTCGCCTGCAGTTGCCAGGCGGTGAGCAGGGTTCTGGCGACGCGGCGCAATTCCTCAATGTCGCCGCATTCGTCGATGGCCCGACCGTGCAGCTCCATGGAGAACTGGCGGCTCAGGGAAAGAGATGGCACCGTCATTGACCACAACCTCGAAACGTCACAAAACGTTAACGCCTGCCGTCGGTAGCGGTGGCGGCGGTTTACCCGACCGACCAAGCGAGCGAGCGAGCGACCTAACGGGATCCGGCATCCGCCCCCCGGGCCCTCAGAGCAGGGAATTGCTTGCGGAGGCTTGGACCACCACCCGGTAGGTCAGCTGGGAAGCCACGCCAGTGCCCCGGTAACGGCCGCTAACCGCCGCTGCCAAGCGGTGGTCCGGGGCCGCCGCCAGCACCACATGGCCCTCGGCCACCGCCAGCCCCAGACTGGGGTCGTAGCCCCGCCAGCCCGCCCCCGGCAGATACACCTCGGCCCAGGCGTGCAGTTCGTGCTCGGTGACCTCGGGGGGGTGATGCATCGAGTATCCGCTGACAAAGCGGGCCGCCAGGCCCAGGCTGCGGCAGGCGGCCACGTAGAGCATGGCTGTGTCGCGGCAGGCGCCGCGCCGTGCCATCAGGCAGGCGGCGGGTTCGAAGGGGTCGCCATCAAAGCGACCGACATGGTCGAACTCATGGTGAATGGTGTCGGCCAAGTGCATCAAGAAAGCGGCTGTGTCGTGGTCCACAGCTGCGGCCAGCTGCCTGGCCCAGGGGCCCACGCCACTGAGGTCGGGGCCTGGGGGGGCCAGGCAAGGGGCCAGGGAATCGGCCTCCTCCGGGGGGTAGGTGGCTGGCAGGCGGCGGCTTGGCGCGTGAGTGATGATCCAGTCGAAGGGATTGGTCCGCAGGGTCTCGACCCGGGCGTCCAGCTTCAAGCTGAGGTGGTCGGTGAGTTCCTGG